>CALXNX010000012.1 GCA_944389865.1 uncultured Succinivibrionaceae bacterium | reverse complement strand
TACAATCTAGTTAATATGCGTATTTAACAACAGGACGGAGAGTCCTTAGCGGGTACCAGATATCCAACTTTCAGGTTAGATTGGCATCGTTCAGGCGGTTGGATTATCGTAATCTCTTTTTTTAGGCGCCGTCTGCTCTACTTCATCCGGACTCTCATTCAGTTTGCCCCAATAATCGCAGAACAGCCTGGTTAACTTGAGCGGGTCGCCGGCAAATCTGTGCATGACATCTGCGTATGAGACCGGCAGCACCTCAGCATTCGATTTGCGGCGCTTGTAAGTCGGTGCCGCATACTTCTCATGGGTGTAGATTTGGCGGGCGCAGGACAGGAAATGGAGGATGATCCTGTTACAGCCCACGCGGTTTTGAATGCAGTTCAGATGGCTTAACCCCCTGATCTCATCCTGCCTGGCGGCATAGCGGTCCAGCCTGCCGTGCGCGGCTTCTACACCGCTCCAGCAGCAGTTCAGGCTCTGCAGAATTTGGTTGAAACTGTCTGCGCAGTAAGGCAGAGAGCAGATATAGACCTGCTTCGCGGCAGTTATTCGGTCTGCGCCGTGCCTGATAGAGTTTTGGCGCCGCTGAGCATCTGCTTCATTGGTTGGCCGGCGCTTACGGATGTTTTGGGAGCGCTTAATCTTCAGGACCAGGCACTGTGTGCCCGCATGTTTGTTAACTGAGGGATCGCCTAAGGAGTCAGCCGGCAGAATGCTGATTTGGTACTCCTCAACGCGGCCGCGGCAGGGGCCGACTTTGAATGTCCGCGGCTTAAGTTCATCAGGGACTTCATCAAAAGACGCTTTCTCAAAGGCAGTTCTCAGCTCCTCAAAAAGCTTCCTGCTGCCCTCATTCCTCTTGATGGGCAGCAGATAATGAGCGCCGTTCTTCAAGAGCTCAGCAGACAGCTGCGGTCTGCTGTTTAAGGCATCGCACATGAAGATCACGCCATTGTCCAGGACTAACAGCTTTTTGAGCATCTCCATAAAAGAGCCGGTTTCCTGGTTCTTTTTACTGTCAATTCTGCAGTCTGCAGTAACTCGATCGGTGCAGTTAAAGATTGAAGCGATTTCAAGGCCCTTACAGTGACGGTCAAAGAGTCCGGCGCGTGATGCAGTCCGGGCGAAATGACAACATTGCAAACAGGATGAGTTTGAAAATCGCGATTAGTTTTTGTCATTTAAAGCGATTGGTATTCAGCTTAGATCCAGTTAATGGGGCCTGCAGAATAGGACACGTACGCTTATCTGGGCAAAAATACCCCCTAAGACGCCGAAAGCGCCATAGGCGCTTTGGTATGAAAAGATAGATGCAGCAGCCGCCCCGCAGGAGCGGGGCAGCCTGAGAGGCTTAGACCTTCTCGCGAATGCGGGCAGCCTTGCCGGTACGCTGACGCAGATAGTACAGCTTGGCACGGCGCACGTCACCGCGGCGGGTGACCTTGACGGAGGCAATTAACGGAGAGTGAGTCTGGAACACACGCTCTACGCCCTCGCCGGAGGACATCTTGCGCACGGTGAAAGAAGAATTCAGGCCGCGATTGCGCTTGGCAATCACATTGCCCTCGAAAGCCTGCAGACGGCTCTTGTCGCCTTCAACCACGCGCACTTCAACGCGAACGGTATCGCCCGGATTGAACTCAGGGATATCAGTGCGGAGCTGCTCTTTCTCCAGAGCATCAATAATCGGATGGCTGGCCATAATAAGTTACCTACCCTTTAAAAATTAACAATCCATACCCTGCTCTTTGCTCTGAAGGTACTCTGCAAGCAGAGCTTCCTCCTCAGCGCTGAGCCCGCGGGAGCGGAGCAGATCAGGCCTCTTTTCGTAGGTACGGCCCAAAGACTGCATCAGTCTCCAGCGTCTGATCTTCGCGTGGTCGCCGCTCATTAGGACCTCAGGCACCTTCATGCCGTTGATCTCCTCAGGACGCGTGTACTGAGGATAGTGCAGCAGCCCGGCCGCGAAAGTATCTTCCATTGCATTGCGGATGTCTCCGAGCACGCCCGGGACCATCCGTGAAACTGCATCGATAACGCACATTGCTGGGAGTTCGCCGCCCGACAGCACGTAGTCACCGATTGACACCTCCAGATCGACTTCTTTCTGAAGGATGCGTTCATCTATACCTTCGTAGCGGCCTGCTACCAAGATAACGGAACCCCATCCATGGATGCTCGTGACCAGTGAGTGGTTGAATGGCACGCCCTGCGGCGACATGCACACAACTTTAGTTCCCGGCGGCGCGTCCTGTCTGGCGGCCTGAATGGCATCGTATAAGGGCTGCACTTTCATCAGCATCCCGGGTCCGCCGCCGTAAGGGCGATCGTCCACGGTCTTATACTTATCGAGCGTGAAGTCGCGCGGATTCCAGCAGTTCACGGTGATTAAGCCGCGTTCTACTGCCCGGCGCGTCACTCCCTGCTCGGTGACTGCCTTAAACATTTCCGGGAAGAGCGAAATTACTCCGAAATACATCTAGTAATCCGCGCCCCACTCAACCCTGATAACGCGCGCAGAGAGATCAACTGCACTCACTATCGGGCCCATAACGAAAGGGATCAGCCGCTCTTTAGGACCGTCCTTTTCCAGGTCAGAGGGAGACACAACCAATAAAGGTGCGGCTCCGTGATCCATAATTCTCGACACCGTGCCGAGACACACCCCATTCAGGCCGATTACCTGACAGCCTTCCAAGTCCGTCAAATAAAATTCGCCCTCAGAGGGAGGGGGCAAGCTTGAACGCTTGATCCCTATATCCATACCCGTATAAAGCAGAGCCTGCTCGCGGGTATCAACCCCATCTAATTTGGCTATAAAGCCCTGCTGATAGGGCTGCCAAGCTGTTACCTGAACCTCACGCCAATCTTCGCCGCGCCGGCGAATGAACCATGGCGAGTAGTCAAAAAGGTTTTCAGGACGCTCGGTAAAGGACTGTACTTTAATATAGCCCTTAATACCATAGACAGAACCTAATCTGCCCATGGGGCGCGGAACATCACCTGCCATGCAGATGATTAGGCCTGAGCAGCCTCAGCCTCAGAACCCTCAGCGGCAGCGGCGGCCTGCTCGGCAGCCTTAGCAGCGGCTTTGGCAGCAGCCTTGGCGGCGCGCTTCTCTTCGCGCAGCTTAGCAGCGGCCTCAGGTCCCATCTCATTTTCCTTGATTAAGCTCTGCACACGATCAGAAGGCTGTGCGCCCACGCCGATCCAGTATGCGATGCGCTCAGCGTTTAAACGCAGACGCTCTTCCTTGCCGGCAGCGATCGGGTTAAAGAAACCAACCTGCTCAATGAAACGGCCGGTGGAAGCAAAACGAGAGTCAGCGACCACCACATGATAGAAAGGACGCTTCTTAGCGCCTAAACGACGTAAACGAATGACTACCATTTCGTATTTACCTATAAAATAAACGCACAGATCCCCCAAGGATCTGTCCTTGATTAAATACAGTGGAGCGATTATACAGAAAAATTTGCAAAAAGAAAGAGCGCAAAGCAGATAAATTCGCCCGCCGCGGCGCTGGCGGGCGTGAAATCTGCATCAGCGCAGAAGGTTTGACAGCGCTGCTAGCGGCGCCGGCCGCCGCCCATCGGCGGCAGCATGCCTCCCATACCGCCGAAACCTCCCATGCCGCCCATCAGTCCGCGGGCCATGCCCATCATTTTGCGCACTCCGCCGCGGCTGGCCTTCTTCATGGCATGCGACAGCGTGTCGTACATCTTCAGCAGCTGATTGACATCGTAGAGCTGTACGCCCGCGCCGGCAGCAATGCGCTTTTTGCGCGTACCCTTAATTAAGGCCGGATGGCGGCGCTCCTTGGGGGTCATCGAATTGATAATGGCCTCAAAGCGCTTGAGCTGCTGCTCAGGCTTGGCCGTATCTATCTTATCGGACATCCCCTGCGCGCCGGGGAGCATCTTGAGCATGCCGGCAAGGCCCCCCATCTCCTGCATGGTGCGCAGTTGATCGCGGAAGTCTTCTAAATCAAAGCCCTCACCTTCCTTAATCTTTTTAGCCAGCTTCTGAGCCTTTTCAACATCGGCAGTGGTCTCCAGCTTTTCAATTAAGGAGAGCAGATCGCCCATATCGAGGATGCGCGAGGCAATGCGCTCGGGGTAGAAAGGCTCAAGCGGGGTGATTTTTTCTCCAAGGCCGATGAATTTAATCGGCTTGCCGGTAATTTCGCGCACGGACAGCGCTGCACCGCCGCGGGCATCGCCGTCAGCCTTGGTGAGAATGACGCCGGTCAATGGCAGCGCCTCAGCAAAGGCCTTAGCGGTATTGGCCGCATCCTGGCCCGTCATGGCATCTACCACGAAGTAGGTCTCGATGGGGTTTAAGATCTGATGGAGATCCTGCACCTCGGTCATCATCTCCTCATCGACAGCCAGACGGCCGGCAGTATCAACGATGAGCACCTCGTAGGCATAGCGCCTGGCATGATCTAAGGCCGCCTTGGCAATGTCCTGCGGCTTTTGATCAGTGGAGGATGGCAGCACATCAATTTTGGTCTCGCGGCCTAAGGCGGCCAGCTGCTCGATAGCGGCCGGGCGATAGGTATCGGCGGAGACCATCAAAACTTTTTTCTTGAGGCGATCGCGCAGGTACAGGGCGAGTTTGGCCGCCGAGGTGGTTTTACCTGCACCCTGCAGACCGGCCAGCAGGATCACCGCCGGGGGCTGACAGGCTAAATTGACGGCAGCATTGCCGCCGCCCATGGTCTCAACCAGCTGGGCATAAACAATCTTGATGAATTCCTGCCCCGGGGTCAGGCTTAAGGCTACTTCCTGGCCTAAGGCCTGCTCCTTAATGCGATTGACAAAGGTCTTGACCACCGGCAGCGCGACGTCGGCCTCTAACAGGGCAGTACGGACTTCGCGCAGGGTATCCTTGATATTTTCTTCGGTAATGCGGCCTTGACCGCTGAGGTTCTTTAAAGTGCGGTTCAGGCGGGCGGTAAGATTATCAAACATGGCACATCCGTTCAAATAAGCTTATTTGAGCGGATTATACCTGAAAAGGCGCTTAATTGAAGGCCAGCGCGGCGGCCCGGGCGCGCACTAAGACGTTAGGAGGCATGCGCTCTTCAAGGCACTTCTGCAGATAATTGCTCTTCTCCTGCAGATACGGATCGGTAAAGTGAGCCCCGTAGAGCCAGCTGTAGGCCTCTTCATACTGCTGCGGGCCGCCGTAGCCGCGCACCAGCATGTCGGCCCAGTTAAGGCGGGCCAGTGCCGATCCCAGCTGCGCCGCAGTCTTCATATAGGCCATGGCCAGCGGCCGGTTCTGACGCACAATGTATCCGGTTTCATAAAAACGGGACAGGCGCATTAAGGCGGGAGCATAGGCATGATCCATGGCGCTGCGCAGATAATCAAGACCTAAATTGACATCCTTGGTGACGCAGACGCCCTGCATCAGCATTTCGCCCCAGGCATATTCAAAGGGCGGAATATGCAGCTTGCTGGCGCGCGCTTCGATATCGGGGGTGAACTGACATTGATCGCGCTCTCCAATGACATACAGATGCTTGTTCTCTTCAATGAGCGCATTGAGCTGCATCGCGTTGTAAGTCGCGATGGTGGCGGTCTCCAGCTGATAGTGCTGCAGATTGCGCTCTAAGGCCCCGGCAGCAGCGCGGGCCTGCGCATCAGTGACGACGTCATAGCGCGAAGGCGCGGCAGCCTGCGGGCTGGAGCAGCAGAGCAGTAATGCCGCTGTAAGCATAGCAATAGTACGGCAGCGCATGACAATACCTCAGTTAAAAATTCCCTCAGACCCCAAGCAGCCCATAGCCGCCGGTCTGTATCTTGATTATCGGCAGCCCCGCGCTGAACTTAAGGCATTAAGGAGCAAAGATCTAAAGCGTTGGGCGAAATCTCCATGCCGCGCAGCAGATCCGCACAGATCTGCAGCTGCGCCTGCAGTCCGGCCGGTCTCAAAAATAAGGTCCTCAGCCCTGACAGTGCAGAGCTCAGAGCTCAGGATAAAGGCTGCAGAGACAGCACAGGCCGGGATTGAGCCCCAGCCTGCTGCAGACTGCCGGCCGCACGGACCGGCATTTAGACTTTTTTAAAGTTAGATTACTTGTTCTCAGCAATCCACTTCTGAGCGAAGTCCACACCCTTCTTGATGTTGGTGTTCAGAACGTCCTTGAGCTCATCTAAGCACTTCTGCTCAAAGGCAGACAGAGTACCGATCTCGCAGACCTTCTCCCAGCCGTCCTTGCCGAACACTAAGCGCTGAGCAAAGAACTGGGTATAGCCGGAGTTGCCCTCGGTGTAGCCGTACTCGGAAACACCCGGCTCGCCCTGCAGACCGCGCACCACCTTTAAGGCGAAGCGGGCGCCGGCGGCAGCCATGGACAGGGTAGCAGAGCCGGCACCGGCCTTAGCCTCAACCACCTCAGTACCAGCGTTCTGGATGCGTGTGGTCAGCTCAGCCACGCGAGCTTCAGAGATCTTCTCAGCGCCGACGACCTGAGAGAGCAGCGGTAAAATGGTGGTGCCGCTGTGACCGCCGATTACCGGCACGTACATGGCAGCCTTGGACAGGCCTAACTCTTCACCTAAGAAGGTCTCAGAACGCAGCACGTCCAGCACGGTGACGCCGAATAAGCGGTGCGGATCGTAAACGCCTTCAGCCTTGAGCACTTCAGCGGCCAGAGGCACAGTGGAGTTCACCGGGTTGGTGATGATGCAGATGCAGGCCTTCGGGCAGACCTTAGCGCAGTTCTTGACTAAGTTGGCCACGATGCCGGCATTGATGTTGAACAGATCGTCACGGGTCATGCCGGGCTTTCTGGCCACGCCGGCAGGAATAACCACCACGTCAGCACCGTCTAAAGCCTTAGGCAGATCATCGCCGGTATAGCCGTCCACGCAGACATCGGTAGGGATGTGGCTTAAATCCTTAGCCACGCCCGGGGTGTGCGGGGCCACGTCAAACAGGCTTAACTTAGAGCCGGCAGGCAGACCATTCTTTAACAGTAAGGATAAAGGCTGACCAATGCCGCCTGCAGCGCCTAAAACGGTAACTTTCATGTTATTACTCCTCAAAGAAGTCCAATATTTATAAGTAAAAAGCCGCGAGGGCTCTAAAAAATTTTTTAAATGCTAGCACAAAAGCGCAGTCAAAAGGGCGTCTTTGCTCTCACTTTACAAAATAAAAACTGCCGGCCGATCGCGGACAGTGCGCCGCAGGCCGCCCGGCGGGGCAGCCTGCGGCGCTTCTTATGCAGCTTTATGCCTCAGCCGCAAAGTCCAGGAGCTGATAAATTTCGCTCTCATGCCCGTAAATGGGGGCGGCAAGCTTGAAGTACTCCTCCGGGGTCGGCAGCCTCCCCAGCATGGCAGCAGCTGCAGTGAGCTCCGCGCTGCCCAGATAGACCTGCGCGCCATTGCCCAGGCGGTTTTTGAAGTTGCGCGTTGAGGTGGAAAGCACTATCGCGTTATCGCGCACACGCGCCTGATTGCCCATGCACAAAGAGCAGCCGGGGATCTCAATGCGCGCGCCGGCTTTGGCAAAGACCGCAAACTGCCCTTCAGCTTTAAGCTCCTCGCGGTCCATGCGGGTGGGCGGCGTAAGCCATAAGCGTACCGGCACCTGTTCTTTTGCCTGCGAAAGGATTGCGGCGGCGGCACGGTAATGACCGATATTGGTCATGCACGAGCCGATAAAGCATTCATTAAGTTCAGTGCCGGCCACAGCGGAGAGCAGCCGGGCATCATCCGGATCATTGGGAGCGCAGACGATAGGCTCCGTGATCTTGCTCAGATCAATCTCCAGCACCGCTGCGTACTGACAATCAGGATCAGCTTCAATGGGCTCATAGTGTTCCAGGATCTCATCCATGCAGGCGGCGCGCTGCAGCAGGGCCTCGCGGCTTTCGTAGCCCTCCGCTGCCAGCTTTCTTAAGAAGGCCGCGTTAGAGCGCAGATAAGTCTTCACCGACTCAGGGTTCAGCCGCACTGTGCAGGCAGCCGCCGAGCGCTCAGCGGAGGCATTGCACAGCTCAAAGGCCTGCTCGCAGGGCAGATCTTCAAGACCCTCAATTTCTAAAATGCGGCCGTTAAACACATTGCGCTTGCCTTTCTTCTCAACGGTCAACAGCCCCTGTTCAATAGCAAAGTACGGAATGGCCTGGACTAAGTCGCGCAGCGTAATACCCGGACGGCGCTGACCAGTAAAGCGCACTAAGACCGACTCCGGCATATCGAGCGGCATCATGCCCGAGGCAGCCGCAAAGGCCACGAGGCCCGAGCCTGCAGCAAAGGAGATGCCCAAAGGCATGCGGGTGTGACTGTCGCCGCCGGTACCCACGGTATCGGGCAGGCACATGCGGTTTAAGAAGCAGTGAATAACGCCGTCACCCGGGCGCAGCGCCACGCCGCCGCGGGCGGTAACGAACTTAGGCAGACTGTGCTGCATCTTAAGATCCACCGCCTTAGGGTAAGCTGCCGTGTGGCAGAAGGACTGCATGAACAGCGGAGTCTGAAACTTCAGGCAGGCTAGATCCGTCAGTTCATCACGGGTCATAGGACCGGTAGTATCCTGCGAGCCCACGGTCGTGACCTTAACCTCGCAGTACTGCCCCGGACGAATGCCCGGCAGACCGCAGGCGCGGCCGACGATCTTCTGAGCACGGGTAAAGCCGCCCTCGCCCTTGATCTCGGGGACCGGCACAAACAGATCGCTTGCGCCCAGACCTAAGAAGGCGCGGGCGCGATTGGTCAGGCTGCGCCCCACTATTAGATTAATGCGCCCGCCTGCCCGGACCTCGTCGCCCAAAGCCGGACGCAGCTTGAAGGTGGTTAATTCCCTGCCGGTATCATGCTCAACCACGCGGCCCTCATAAGGCAGCAGATCGATCACCATGCCGGTCTCTAAAGCGCTGACGTCACACTCTAAAGGCAGCGCTCCGCTGTCTTCTAAAGTATTGTAGAAAATCGGGGCAATCTTGCCGCCCAGGACAATGCCGCCGGAGCGCTTGTTGGGGATGCCGGGCAGATCATGGCCAATGTGCCAAATAACCGAATTAGCCGCGCTCTTGCGGGACGATCCGGTGCCGACTACATCGCCGACCCAGCAGAGGGGCAGACCGTCCGCCTTTAACTTTGCCAGCAGCCGCATGGGGCCGCGTACGCCCTCTTCATCGGCCTTCACATCCGGGCGCGAGTTTTTGAGCATGGCCAGCGCATGGAGCGGAATATCGGCGCGCGACCAGGCATCGGTGGCCGGGGAGAGATCGTCGGTGGTAACCTCGCCTGCGATCTTGAACACCTTTAAGGTGATCTTCTCAGGCAGCGCCGGACTGTCCTTAAACCATAAGCCCTCGGCATAAGCCTGCAGCACCTGCCGCGCCCCTGACTGTCCTGCCTTCGCCCGTTCACATAAGGTCTCAAAAGCATCGTAAATCAGTAAAGTAGAGCTTAAGGCCTGCACTGCGCCCTCACGCAGCTCCGGGACTTCGAGGACTTCAAGGAGCGCCTGCACGCTGTAGCCGCCCTTCATGCGGCCTAATAATACTAAAGCCTCGTCCTTGGTAATAAGCTCGGTGTGCACCTTATCCTGCAGCAGTTCCAGCAGGAACTGCGTCTTGACCTTTGCGGCCGGATCAACGCCTGCCGGGACGCGCTCGGAGATAAGATAGCGCAGCATCTTAGCGCTGCCCGCGGGCGGATCCTGCAGCAGGCCTGTGAGCTCCTCGGTCTGCGCGGCGGTTAAAGGCAGGGCCTCTGCGCCCAGGCGGGCGCGCTCATTGGCCTGCATGAAATAATCGCTGAGATAATGCGGCTGCTCTGCGGCCGACTGCACTGACTGTTCCATAATCTATTCCTTGGGTCAAAATGATGGTGCAGGGGCACTCCCCTGCCGGCGTTCCTTTCGCGCTGTAACGTGAAAAGTATAGTCCAAAATCAGCGCTCAGAGTGCTTTACGCACCAAGCCGGCGCGACAGGCCTGAGACCGAAGCGGCCTGTCAGCAGAGACCAATAACGGTGCGCACGGCCTGACCCTGCGGCAATACCTGATTAAAGCGCGGCTGAATGCCGCCAAGGAGCTGCTGCGGATGTCCAAATGCTCAGTAGCCGACATTGCCGCCCTGCTGCACTTTTCATCCAGCTCGCATTTGTGCAGCGCCTTTGTAAAGCAGGAGGGTTTTACCCCGCTGCAGTATCGGAAGCTAAAATGCGGCAGCGGCGAAGTGCCGGCTAAAGAGCCGACACCTGACTGAGCCGACGCGGCAGATCTAAGGCCTGCCAGTCAAAGGCAGGCCCGGGATCGGTTTTGCGCCCGGGGGCCACTTCACTGTGGCCGGCAAGATGCCCTCGCGTACGCGGATATTCCTGGTTTATGGATAAGATCAGTTCGCGCAGCGTGTGATACTGCGCTGCTGCATACGGGATGTCATCAGTGCCTTCGAGCTCAATACCGATGCCGTAATCATTGCACTCCATGCGCCCTAAATAAGCAGATCTGCCGGCGTGCCAGGCTCTATCCAGAAAGGACACGTACTGCGTAATTTTCCCCTGCCGATCGATCAAAACATGGGTGGAGACTTCCAGATCCCCAACTGCAGCAAAATATGGATGCGCGCTTTTATCTAAGGTGTGCGTAAAAAGGCCGTCGATATACGGAGCGGCGCCGTGAAATTCCCCAGGCGGCAGCGTGATGCCGTGCACCACGATAAGGGAAATATCCAAAGGGGCAGGACGGGAGCCGCAGCGGCAGGTAGGCACCTGCCGTACGCCCTCAAGCCAGCCCGCCAGGATAGAGAACATTTAAGCTGAAGTTTTGCTTAAGCCGGTTCAGCGATACGCGCATCGATAAACTCAAAGGTCTCTGAGCGCACTTTAGCCGGATCATCGGCAAAGGAGATGAGTTCGTAGTTCTTAGCATCGCTTAAGAAGGCGCGCAACAGCATGTTGTTGAGCTTATGCCCGGTCTTATAGGCTTTGAAGGCGCCCAGGATGCTGCGGCCTGACATGTAGAGATCGCCGATGGCATCGAGCATCTTGTGCTTGACGAACTCATTGGGATAGCGCAGACCGTCGGGGTTGACCACGCGGTAATCATCGAGCACTACAGCATTCTCCAGCGATCCGCCTAAAGCTAAATTGTGGGCGTGCATGTACTCCACATCGCGCATAAAGCAGAAAGTGCGGGCGCGCGAGATCTCAGCGGCAAAGCCGCGGCCGGTGAAGTTGAACACTAAGTGCTGCAGATCGCGCTCCATCGCCGGATGATTGAAATCGATGGTGAGATCGAGCTGGAAGCCGCCGTCGCTGGGATTTAATTCCGCCCACTTCTCCCCATCCTCCACGCGCACCTTGCGGGCCACGCGCAGATAAGTCTTAGGAGCAGCTAAATCCTGTATGCCGGTAGATTCAAATAAGTAGATAAAAGGCTGCGCTGAGCCGTCCATTACGGGAAGCTCCGGAGCATTAACGTCGATATAGAGATTATCGATGCCCAAAGCAGACAGCGCCGCGGTCAAATGCTCGACTGTGGAAATACGCACGCCGTCCAAATTGACTAAGGCCGTGCACAGCTGCGTATCGCGTACCGCCTCCGGGGTGCATTTTATCACCACCTGCGGATCTAAATCGGTGCGGGTATAAACCAAACCGGTATCTGCGGGGGCCGGACGGAAATTCACCGTGACCTTAGAGCCCGAGTGCAGACCGATGCCGGCTGCAGAAACTGCGGTTTTTACCGTACGCTGCTTAATCATGCCTCATCATCCTCAGTTAAGCGTGAGCCTGAAAAAGATTTTACCTTCAGCACTGTATTTTATTACAAAACATCAGCATCCGGAGCTCTGCTGCGCAAAATGCGCAGTACAGTTAACCCGATGCATATAGAATAAGACCGTATAAAGCGCTGAAAAGTTCCCTTCAGGCCCCTGTCTCCTCTTCTCTGAGCCAGGCTAAGGAGTCAAAGTGAGGGCTCCGGCAGTCGCATTAGCTACAGAGGCACAGAATTTAGCGCACTGCCGCTCGACAGTGCGCTCTCCCAGCGCCGGAATGAAATTGTTCAGGGGAATGAAGGTGTGCGAGCCGAGGCCGTCAATTAAATAGAGGTGATAATTTCCGCTGTCTTCATTGATGGTCAGCATTAAATTGTGCACCAGCATGTCAGAGGGCAGCACGTTGCAGCGCAGCAGGTAAGCCTTGAGATCAGCGTAGGCCTGCTGCAGCTTTGCAGGCGAGAGGGTATGGCGGATCTCCGGGCAAATGAGCGCCCGCTCCAGATCGTAAGCCTGCACTCCCGGGGCTGGAGCAATAAACTGCTGAATCTGTACCAGAAAAGTCCCGACCCTGCCGCAGCCGTAGTACTCGGGAATATGCGTAAAGGGCACGCCGCGTTGTTTGAGGAAATTAAAATAGGCTATTTCCCGCCTGGTCTGACGGCAGCGGCTTAAGGGGGCGGCTTTATAGAGACGGCGCTCTTGTGCTGGAGCGGCGGGATCAATATAGCAGCGCCGCTCATTCCCCTGACCGATAAGCTTAAGGGCCGTCAGATCGAGCTTGAGCTCAGGCAGATCGCGCGGCCCGTACAGAAGGGTCATTAAACTCATTAATCAGGGCGGCTGCGCAGCAGCGGCGGAATTTCCCACATATCGCCGCGCTCATCGACAAGCTTATTCTCAGTCGGCACTTCAGCCGGCGCAGCTGCAGGCTGCGGGGCGGCAAAAGGCGCGGGCGCTGCCGGACCTGCGGCAAAGAAGCCGCCCGGGACATGCGGTTCCGGCTGCGCCTGGGCTGCCGGCACTTCCTGCACCTGCGCAGAGGCGGCGCTGCGGGCCGCCGCGGCAGCCGGATGCGGCTGACCTAAGGTGCCGGGCTGACGCTCCTGCGCCATGGAGAAGAAGCCCCCTGCAGGCAGCGGATTGCCCTGGCGGCGCTGAGCAGCCTGCGCACGGGCTACAGCCGCCTCGGGCATAGCTGCCGGAGCTGCTGAAATGCCGGTTAAAATAATGGTGATATAGATTTCGTCTTCAGCAAGGCTGTCATCAAAGGACAGACCGATCTTGCTGCCGTCGTCATCGCCTTCACCGACAAACTTGCGCACCGCCGACTGCAGATCGTTCCACTTGTCGATGGGGAAGTTGGAATTGACGCGGGTGTGCACCAGGAGATTGGTGGCCGACTGAATATCGGTATCCTCGAGGAGCGGATTGCGCACGGCCTGAGTTAAGGCGTCATCGACGAAGGTCGGCCCCTTGCCGTGACCGATGCCGATCACCGCCTGACCGCGGTTCTTCATCACCATGCTGATATCGTTAAAATCGACATTCATATAGTCGGAGTTGAAGATCATGCTGGTAATGCCGTAGACAGCGCGGTAGAGCACGTCATTGCAGGCATTAAAGGCGGTGATGATGGAAACATTGGCGCCGAGGCTCGACAGCAGCTTATTGTTATCGATAACTAAAATACTGTCTACGTGCTTGGAAAGCTCAGTGATCCCGGCCTGGGCATTGACTGAATGGGCGCGGCCCTCAAACTTAAAGGGCTTAGTCACCACAGCGACCGTCAGCGCACCGCACTCTTCCTTGGCAATCTGAGCGATGAGGGGTGCTGCCCCCGTGCCGGTGCCGCCGCCCATGCCGGCGGTGATGAACACCATCTTGACGCCCTGCAGCAGCTCCTTTAACTGATCATGACTCTCCTCAGCAGCTTTGCGTCCGATGGACGGATTGCACCCGGCCCCGAGACCGTGAGTCAAAGTCACGCCGATCTGCACGCGCGTCGGTGCAGTACAGCGGCCCAGCGCAACGCTGTCGGTATTGACCGCAATAAACTCCACCCCGCCTAAGCTTTGATTGATCATGTACTGCAGCGCATTGCCGCCGCCGCCGCCCACGCCCAGCACGCAGATGCGATCCGGACCTGCTTCCTTAATGGTATTGCCCGCTGCGGCGCTGGATACCGCCGCCACCTTGAAATCACTCATGTTAAAACCAACTTGCCCTTAAGCTCAATACTGCTGCTTTGTTAGGGATTAATGTTAGCAAAAATAAGCGGGGCTGTACTCACTGCGCCCCATTAAAAAGCGGCGCTCACTTGCGCCGCCTCTTTGCCCGCCTGCGTAAGGCCTTAATCGGCCTTATTGCGCAGAATCGGCGGAACAGTCCACAGATCAGGAGCGTCAGCTGCGCTCATGGCCCCCGGGGACACCGGCACTTCAGCCGGAGCCGGGGTCTGAGCGGCCGGCTCAGCGCGCAGCCCTGACGGTGCGCCGCCGAAGCTCAGCGGGGCAGCGCTTTCAGCGGTCCCAAAGGGGGCGGGCTGCGCCGGATCTGCAGTCTGAGCGGCAGCGGGGGCTGCCGGAGCGGCGCCGAAGCCGGCTAAAGGACGCTGCTGCGCCATGTTGAAAAAGCCGTTTTCCTGCGTGGCGGCAGCTGCAGCCTGGGACGGCGCGCTGAAAGCGGCAGTGCGGCGCAGGGATGCCTGCGCACGGGCTACCGCGGCAGGGCTTTCGGCCCCCGGCACATCGGCTGCGGAAATGCCGGTAATTAAAATGGTTACCGCAATTTCATCTTCAGCCAGCTTATCGTCAAAGGTAAGACCCATCTTGCAGTCAGCTTCTTCATCAGCATAGCTCTGAATTTCCGAGCAGATCTGCTCCCACTTGCTGATAGGGAAGTTCTGATTGACGCGGGCGTTCACCAAGAGGCCGGCGGCTGACTTAATATCCACCTGCTCGATAAGCGGGCTGTGGATGGCGTGCTGTACGGCATCCTCGACAAAGTTCGCGCCCTTGCCGACGCCGTTGCCGATCATGGCGTGTCCGCGGCCTAACAGCACAGTGCGCACATCCGCAAAGTCGAGGTTGATGTAGCCCGGATGGGTAATGGAATCGGTAATGCCCTTCACGGCATTGAGAAGCACGTCATTGGCCTCATTGAAGGCGTTGACGATGGAAACGTTGGCTCCTAAATTCTTCAGCAGCTTGTCATTGTCAATGACGATTAAGCTGTCCACGTGCTTTGACAGATCGCTGATCCCTGCCTGCGCATTGATCATGTGGCGCTTGCCTTCAAAGCGGAAAGGCTTGGTCACTACGGCCACGGTCAGCGCGCCGGTTTCCTTTGCAATTTCAGCGATAATCGGAGCCGCGCCCGTGCCGGTGCCGCCGCCCATGCCGGCGGTAATGAAGACCATGTCCGAGCCCTGCAGCAGCTTCTTGATGTCTTCCTTGCTCTCTTCAGCCGCCTTGCGGCCCTTATTGGGATCGCAGCCGGCCCCTAAACCATTGGTGAGCTTGACGCCGATCTGCACCTTGGTCGGGGCTGTAGATTTAGACAAGGCCTGCGTATCGGTATTGACGACGATAAACTCCACGCCGTCAAGGCTTTGATTAATCATGTGCTGCAGCGAATTACCGCCGCCGCCGCCCACGCCTATAACCCGGATCACACAATTGCTGGCCGGATGGATATTTAAATCTGACGCGGTATTGGACACCGCCGCAACCTTGAAATCGCTCATTGCTCAATCCTGAATACTTTAATTATGCCTATCTTAACAAGATTTTAGCCCGCCGCGCGGGTTTTGCACAAAGATCTGTGCTACATCTCAGTTTTGTACCAGTCCTTCATCTGCTGCCACCAGCGCCCCAGCAGTCCGCGTTCCTGCCCCTCCGGCTCCTCCTCCTGCATCGGATCAGGATTATCGGCCTGATGGCAGCTGAGCAGCCCTACCGCAACTGCCAGATCAGGACCTACCGCCTTATTGGGCTCGCACCAGGTCACATCCGAGGGCACTCCAATCTTGACCTTGACCGCGCCGTAGCGCTCCGGCGACAGCGCGGTAGAGGCCAGCTTGTCGATGCCGCGGGTCTTAGCCACGCCGCCCGTGAGCACAAAGCCGGCTCCCAGGTTGAGCACCAGCTTAGTCTCGCGCGAAAAACGCTCAATAAAATTGCTCACTGAGTTGAACACATTCTGCAGCTCCGCGCCGATGATATCGGCAAGCTCTTCCTTCTTGATATAGATATTCTCCTCGCGTCCGTCCGCACCGCGTACCGGCACCTGCAGGAAGGACATCGAGCGATCGGACTCGGTTAGAAGAGTTGATCCGGCCGCGCCGTAATCGCATTTGATCTTTTCGGCCAGACTCAAAGGCAGACCGAAGCGCATGGCAATGGCGCGGGTAATATCTTTGCCGCCGCGATCAAGCCCGAAGGACATAATGAGATGGCTTTCGTCGTAAACGGCCACATTCACCGTGCCGGCGCCGTAATCAATGAGACCGACGCCGATGGCCTGATCGTCAGGCAGCAGCACGGCATGGGAGGCGGCGATGCCGGTAAAGACAAAGCGATCGATCACCACATCGGAAGACACGCGGCTTAAAGCGCGGCGCAGATTGCTTTCCTGATCGACGCTGCAGGAGACAATGTGAGCCATCACCTCAACGCGCATGGCGGAAAGTCCAATGGGATTGGTGATCCTGGTGCCGCCGTCACAGGTGTAGTACTGCGGCACTACCTGAATGATCTCATAGCCTTCCTGCAGCTTGACCGAACAGGCATTTTCCATGCAGCGGCGCTGATCGGCCGGAGTCACGACCTTGCTCTGCACCGTAGCCGATCCCGCTTCATTGATGGAGGCGATATGCCGGCCGGCAATGCCGACAAAGCAGTGGGTAACCGGCTGTCCAATGCTCGCTTCCACATCCTGCAGCAGGAGGGTCAGCCCGTCGCCCAGGCTGAAGAGATCGCTGACTGCGCCTGCGGTCATGCCGCTTGAGGGCACTTCGCGGTAATAGCGCACGCTCACCGCGCCGTCGGCGGCCACTGTCCCGGCAATGATGCGCAGCCAGGCCGTACCGATGTCAATGCCAATCAGCAGAGTATTGTCATCCTGCTTTTCCGCCGCATATTTATTTTTGCTGTTTTTTGCAAACATTGCTCCTCCGCATCAAAACGCCGCCCTAAAGGCTGCGCTCCTTGACCGCAAAACCTATGTCATAGCGCAGATCGACATATTCTGCGCGCTGCAAATCAAAATCCGCCGCCCGCACCGCCTGTAAAAAGCGCTCCAGACGCTTTAAGGTAAGATCACCCTCGCCGCGCCCCAAGATGAGCGTCACGCCGTCTGCAAGCTGCAGGCGAAAGCAGCGGATGTTATCCAGATCCACTGCCGTCATCTGCAGTCCGCTGCGCTTTAAAGCGCGCATATACAGCACCGCCTGCGCATAGACCTCGGGGGCAAGGTGATCATGAGGCGCCGACAAACGCACTAAGGGCTCATGAAAGTGCGTCAAATCCGGGTAAAACACCTGTTTGGCCCGGGCGTCATATAAACCGCGCTCATTCCAGTAAGCTGCCGGCACATGCTCAATCACCGAAATGATAAGCTTGTCGGGCATCTGCTTGCGCACCTGCACCCGCGCCGCCCAGGGCAGCTCCAGCAGCGTCTGCTCGAGGGCCGATGTGCTTAAGGCCGCCAAATTTTTCCCGGCGCACATTTTTCCGGCAATGTCGGCCAGTTCTTTACGGCTTAAATGCTTGAGCGCGCCGTCAATCACCACTGCTTTTACCGGCAGACTGCCGGGAGCGAGCAGCGCATCCTTAAGGCGCAGATCAAGCTGCACGGTCAAAATGCAGATGCTAAGACAGAACAGCAGGCCGACGATAAAGCGCCCGCGGCTTTGTCCCCGATGCAGCGCCATGGCCGATCCCCAGGCCTAAGCCTGCTCCGGCTGCCAGCGCTGAGCCAAAAGCCTGCAGGCCTTCGTGACCGAGCCTGCGCCCTGCGTCAGCACGATATCATGATCGTGCACAATGCTCTCCAGGATCTCGGGCACCTCTTCCAAACCGGCGGCATAATGCGGCTCTAAACGGCCCTTGGCGCGAATGGAGCGGCATAAATGGCGGCTGTCCGCGCCCGGAATGGGATCTTCGCCGGCGCTGTAGACCTCCAGTAAAACCAGCTCATCGACCTGCTGCAGCACGCGCACGAAATCCTCGTAGAGATCGCGCGTACGCGAATAGCGATGGGGCTGAAACACCATCACCAGGCGTCTGTCCGGCCAGCCCTCGCGCACGGCTTTAATGGTAGCTTCGACCTCCGAAGGGTGATGTCCGTAGTCATCGACGAGGCTCACCACAGCCCGGCCGGTATTAAAGCGCCCATAGCGCTGGAAGCGCCGCCCTACGCCCTCAAAGGAGGCAAAGGCCAGCTTAATGGAGGCATCGTCAATACCCTCTTCCAAAGCCACGGCCGCAGCAGCGGCAGCATTTTTAGCCATATGCAGTCCCGGCAGCGTGAGGCTTACCGGCAGGGGGCCGCGGCCCTTGCGCAGAATGGTAAAGCGCGAGCCGCCCTCGCAGGGAGTGTAATCCGTGACCTGCAGATCGGCGCCTGGTTTGGTGCCGTAAGTGATGACCGTGCGGCCGATGCGCGGCAGCAGTTTTTCAATTACCGGATCGTCGATGCACACCACCGCCACGCCGTAAAAAGGGAGATTGTGCAGAAATTCAATAAAGGTATCCTGCAGTTTGGCAAAATCACCGCCGTAAGTGCCCAAATGATCGGGTTCAATATTGGTCACCACCGTAACCATCGGCTGCAGATGCAGGAAGGAGGCGTCGGACTCATCGGCCTCGGCGATTAAATAGCGCGATGAACCTAAGCGCGCATTGGTGCCGGCGCTGTTGAGCAGGCCGCCGATGACGAAAGTAGGATCGAGTCCTGCCTTAGCGTAAATACTGGCAATTAAGCTCGTGGTTGTAGTCTTGCCGTGAGTACCGGCTACGGCAATGCCGTAGCGATAGCGCATCAGCTCGCCCAGCATCTCCGCGCGGCGCACCACCGGGATGCGGTCCTTCACCGCCTGCTCAACCTCCGGATTGCCCAAATGAATGGCCGAGGACACCACCACCACGCTGACCCCGCGCACATTCTCCGGGGCGTGGCCGATAAAGATCTTAATGCCCAGAGAGCGCAGCCGCTCGGTAACCTTGCTGTCAGCAATATCCGAGCCCTGCACGATGTAGCCCTCGTTATGCAGCACCTCTGCGATGCCGCACATGCCTGCGCCGCCGATGCCGACAAAATGAATGCAGCGCACCTTGTGCATCAGCGGCACGGCCGGCTGTACTTTATTAAAATTCAGTTCGTTCATTTTTTTTACTTCCCGCTGTGCTCTGCTGATGCCGGCCCTGCGTTAAGACCCAGGCTGCGATAAATCTCATTTAAGATAAGGCCCGGCGCATCCAGCTTTGCTGCCGCTTTCTGCCGTGCAGAGCGCTCATTCAGCGCCTTTGAACTGCACAGGGGCGTTAAGGCGGCGCTTAAAGTATCATAAGTTAAATCCGCCTGCGCAATCAGGGCCGCACCGCCGGCCTCTACCTGGGTTAAGGCGTTCTTAGTTTGATGATCATCGACCGCTGTGGGCAGCGGAATATAGACTGCGGGCAGTCCGGCTGCCGCCGTCTCCGCACAGGTTAAAGCACCGGCGCGGCAGATGATTAAATCCGTCTTTTGATACAGGCCGGCCATATCATCAATAAAATCGCTGACCTTGACTTTAAAGCCCGCCCCTTCAGCCTTCAGCAGCTCCTGATAGCGCTGCACTGTCGCTGCGCTGCCGCCCTTGCCGCACTGATGGATCAAGCTGAGCTTAATGCCCTGAGGCCTGAGCGCCTGCTGATAAAACTTAACCAGCAGCGGCGGCAGCTTGACGTTTAAAGCCTGGGCGCCTAAGGATCCGCCTAAGATCAGGAGGCGCAGGGTCTTTGCGGGCATAAATTCCCGCTTGACGGCAAAAAGCGCCGCAATCTCCGGACGCACCGGATTGCCGGTCACCACCGTCTTAGGACCGGTAAAAGCGCCGGGAAAGCCCAATAAAGCTTTATTGCAGATTTTAAACAGCAGCCGATTGGTCATGCCGGCGGCGGCATTCTGCTCATGCAGGATCAGCGGGATGCCGGCCATTTTTGCAGCCAGTCCGCCCGGCCCTGAGGCATACCCGCCCATGCCGATGGCAACGTCCGGCTTGAAGTCTTTAATCACTCGGCGCGCCTGCAGCAGCGCCTTTAAAATCATCAGCGGCGCTCCGAGCATGGTCTTCAGGCCGTTGCGGCGCAGCCCGTGCACATCAATATAGGCAATGCTGAAGCCTGCCTTAGGCACTAAAGCCTCTTCCATGCGCCCGCGCGCCCCCAGCCATAAAATTTCCCAGCCCTGCTCCTGCAGCCGCCGGGCAATCGACAGCGCCGGGATCACGTGTCCGCCGGTGCCGCCTGCCATGATCAATGCCTTCATCTAAAAACTTACCCCGTAAATAGAATTAAACCGCCCTGCTGCCTGACCAGCGCACTTCAAAATCGATGCGCAGCAGCAAAGCCAAAGCCGCCATGGTGATCATCAAGGAAGAGCCGCCGTAGGACACCAGGGGCAGAGTTAAGCCCTTAGTGGGCAGCGCCCCGGAGGCCGCGCCGATATTGATCACGGTCTGCAGACAGAACCACAGTCCGATGCCGAAGGCCGCAAAGCCCTGAAAACACGCCTTTTGGCGCAGAAGCCGCATGGCAAGACTCACCGCCTTAATAACAATAATGAACTCCAGCGCAATCACCGCCAGCATGCCTATGAACCCCAGCTCCTCACCTAAGATGGCCGTGACGAAATCGGTGTGCGCCTCAGGCAGATAACCCAATTTCTGAATGGAATTGCCGATCCCCTCGCCGGTCAAGCCGCCGCGCCCGAACGCCATCAGCGACTGCGTGAGCTGATAGCCCGAGCCGAACTGATCGGCCCAGGGGTCTAAAAACGAGGTAACACGGCGCAGACGGTAGGGCTGCAGCAGGATCAGCAGACCGCCGATGACGACGACCAGAAAGCCGGTGAAAATGTACTTCATCAATCCGGCGCCGGCGGCAAATAAAATGCCGAAGGTGATGGCGGTAACCACTACCAGAGATCCGAAGTCCGGCTGCAGCAGGAGCAGCAGCGACATCACGCCGATAAAGGCCAGCGGCTTTAAAAAGCCCTTTTTCTGAGTACGGATCTGCTCAATATGGCGGCTGGAATAGCCGGAGAGATACAAAATCCAGCTGAACTTTAATATTTCCGCCGGCTGCAGGTTGAAAAAGCCGAACTCCAGCCAGCGCTTGGCCTCGTTAATCTCGCGCCCTACTATCAAAACCAGAATGAGCAGGATAAAGGACAGGACCATGCAGGACATGGCCAGACGCTGATAAACCGCTGTCGGAATGGCGGCGCAGACAAGGAAAACCGCCAGCGCTGCGATAATGTAAATGAGCTGACGCTTGAAGTAATACATGCTGTCGCCGAAGCGGGTATAGGCCTCCATCACCGAGGCCGAGCTGATGAGCACCAGACTGATCCCTAATAAAGCGAGCGTGCACAGCACCAGCGTGCGGTCAAAGTCCGCCCGCGGTCCGGCTAAAAAGCGCAGCGCCCGCCCCCACATTGCTTAGTCCTCGCGGCTTTCCAAATGGGTGACTAAATTGACGAAGATGCGGCCGCGCTCCTCAAAGCCCTTGAACTGATCAAAGGAGGCGCAGGCAGGCGACAGTAAAATCGCCTGACCGGGCTTGGCCATCTCAAAGGCCTCATTTAAAGCCTGGCGCAGATTCAGCACGCCCTTAGTGCAGTCAGGCGAGAGTGCGAGCAGCTTGTCGGCATCGCGGCCGAAACAGAACATCATCGGCACCTCAGCGCCTAAATATTCCTTTAAGGGCGAAAAATCCTGCCCCTTGCCCAGACCGCCGGCCAATAAAATGATCCCATTGGGATGTCTGGCTGACAGTCCGTCAATAGCGGCTATAGCGGAGGCTACATTAGTGGCCTTGGAGTCATTATAGAAGGACACGCCGTCCAGCACGCGGACTAACTGGCAGCGATGCTCCAGCCCCGGGAAGGTGCGCAGAGCTTCAAGCTGCGCCTCTTCGGGGATGCCGGCGGCATCCGCTAAAGCCATGGCCGCTAAGGCGTTGAGCTCATTGTGGGTGCCGCAGATGACCAGCTCGCGGCAGTTAAACACCCGGCGGCCCTTCTTGGTTAGGAACACGCCCTGCGCAGTCTCCTCGCGGCCGTAATCGACGCTGTTCATGCCGAAGCTGGCCCAGTACTGCCCGTCATCGGGAATGGTGCGCCGGTCCTCGCGATTGACAATGATGCGCCGGCAGTGCCGGAAGATGCGGCGCTTGGCGGCGGCATACTTTTCAATATCGCCGTCGTAGCGATCTAAATGATCCTCGGAGACATTTAAGATGGTTCCGGCCTGCAGCTGCAGCGAGTATGTAGTCTCCAGTTCAAAGCTCGATAATTCGAGCACATAGAGATCAACTTTAGGCGACAGGATGTCAAAGACCGCCACGCCGAAGTTCGCCCCGACGGCGGTCTTCAGCCCGGCGTGTTCTGCCATGGTAGCCACTAAGGCGGTAACGGTGGACTTGCCGTTAGAGCCGGTGATGCCGACTATGGGCGCATTGACCTCAAAGGCAAAGAGCTCAATATCGCCGATGATGCGCACGCCGGCCTTGGCGGCCGCCTGCAGCTCCGGACGGTTAATCGAAATGCCGGGGCTTACTACTAAAATGTCGTATTGGAGCAGTGCCGCCGCATCCAGCGGGCCTAAATTTAAATCGATGCCGCCGGGCAGTTCATCCACGTAAGGGGGATTGATGCGGGTATCAAAGACCGACAGCTGTTTTAAGTCATGCTTGAGCAGATAGCCGATGACGGCAATATTGGAGATCCCCAGACCGATAACCGCAACTTTTTTGCCGTTTAAATTTGCATTCATAGATAAATCCTCAATCCAGCGCTTAACGCAGCTTTAAGGTAATTAAGCCCAGGAGCACTAAGACCACGGTAATGATCCAAAAGCGCATGAACACCCGCGGCTCCGGCCAGCCGCCCTTTTCAAAATGATGATGGATCGGAGCCATCTTAAAGATGCGCCGGCCGGTCATTTTATAGGAGCCTACCTGCAGAATAACGGAAATGGTCTCCAGCACGAAGATGCCGCCCATGATGACCAGCAGCAGTTCCTCGCGCACCAGCAGGGCAATGATCCCTAAAAGCGCGCCTAAAGCCAGCGAGCCCACATCGCCCATGAAGACTTCGGCCGGATAGGTGTTGAACCATAAAAAGCCTAAGCCGGCGCCGCACACTGCAGTGCACACCACGATAAGCTCCGAGGCCTTGGGCAGATACGGAATATACAGATAGGAAGCAAAATTGGCATTAGAGGTTAAATAGGCGATCATGCCAAGGCCGGCCGCCACCGTCACCGTGGTGATGATGGCAAGACCGTCAAGGCCGTCCGTCAAGTTCACCGCATTGGAAGATCCGGTCAGCACGAAATAGGCCAGCGGAATGATTAAAAAGCCTAAATCGGGCATAAAGTCCTTGAAAAAGGGTACTACCAGGGTGGTCTCAGCCTTGGTCTCGGCAAAGCCGTAGATGGCGCAGGACAGGCCTAAAGCAGCCGCAGACTGCCAGAAATACTTGTATTTCGCGCGCAGGCCGTGGGGATCTTTGCGCACCACTTTTAAATAATCGTCGGCAAAGCCGATGCAGCCGTAGACCGCAATGGTGATGATGCACAGAATGACGTACAGATTATCAAGGCGGCACCAGATTAAACAGGTCAGTACAATAGTGGAATTAATTAAAATACCGCCCATAGTGGGGGTGCCCTGCTTCTTTAAATGGCTCTCCGGGCCGTCCTTGCGCACCACCTGCCCGAAGTGCAGCAGCTGCAGCCGACGAATGGCATAAGGACCGAAGCATAAGGAAATCATCAGCGCGGTTAAAAACCCCAGCGCCGCTCTAAAGGTCAGGTATTCAAAGACGCGGAAGCTGTCCACGAATGCCGACAGATAATCAAAAAGCAAAACTGCCATCAGCTGTATCTCTGCATCAGAAAATCATTTACCCGCTGCATCTGCATGGCATGACTGCCTTTTACCAAGACGCAGACGCGCTGCCCGGCGCGCAGCTTCTGGGCGATAAACTGCTCCAGCATCGCCGCTAATTTTTCATGCGAGCCGGCATGACAATTAAAGCCGGAGCTGCCGTAGCTCTCCGCCGTCGCGCGGGTCAAAGGTCCTAAGGTAAAGAGGGCGTCAGCCTGGCCCTGCGCCGCCGTGCCGACCGCCGCGTGCAGAGACTCTGCCGCACTGCCCAGTTCACCCATATCGCCTAATACCGCAATGCGGCAGCAGTCCTTAAAACTTCCCAAAGTATTGAGACCCGCCGTCACCGCATTGAAGCTTGCATTATACGCATCATCAATTAAAGTTACAGCCCCCAGCTGTTTGAGGTTCAAGCGTCCGGCAAGACTGCGGCACTGCTTGAGGCCGGCGTACACGCTCTGCACTTGGGCGCCGGTTAATAAGGCCAGGGCTGCGGCCGCGGCGGCATTGGCGGCATTGTGCTCGCCCAGCATCGACAGGGTCACCTCCTGCGTCATATGCTGCTCATGGCAGGTGAGATTAAAGCGTATGCCCGCAGGACCTGAGCTTATTACTTTGGCTGAGGTGATAAGCGGGAGTCCCGGCAGCAAATCCTCGCTGTCAGCTCCGCTGCCGCTGAAAAAGACCAGCCGGCCCTGCTTAATATAAGAGGCAAAATCAACGGCAAAGCGGAAGGTCCACGGTCCGTCGCCCGGCACCGCCGCACGGCCGCCGCGGCTTAAGACATCCTGAATGAGCTCGCTCTTTCCGAGGTACACGCCCTCCTCCGAGCCAAAGCCTTCAATATGCGCCTGCCCGATATTGGTTAAGACCGCCGTCTGCGCCTTAACAAAGCGGCAGGTGCGGGCTAAATCGCCTAAATGGCTGGCTCCCTGCTCAATCACCGCATAATCGGTATCGGCGGTGAGATTTAACAGCGTTAAAGGCACGCCCACATCATTATTAAAATTGCCCTGAGTATAGAGCACTTTGCCCTGCTGCCCCAGCATCGCCGCAGTCATTTCCTTGACCGTGGTCTTGCCGCAGGAGCCGGATAATGAGGCCACCGGAATGTCGCACTGCTCGCGCACGCATAAGGCGCAGTACCCCAGTAAATCCAGGGTGGAGGGCGCAGCTGAAACCGTAATGCCCTGCGCATTAAAGCGGGCAATATCACTTCCATGCGCCAAAGCCCAGTCAGACGAGACGCCGAGCATGGCAGCGCCCTTGGAGGCTGCCGTCTGCAGAAAGCGATGCCCGTCAAAGCGCTCGCCTGTAAGAGCAATAAACAAGGCCCCCCTGCAGTCGGCGCGGCTGTCGGTGACGACTTGACATACAGCTGTATTTTCCGCAGCGGCGCTGCTGGAGCCCGGGAAGATCCTAAGTTCCGGCAAATGTGCCTGCAGCTTATCTAAAGTAAAAGCGATCATGCCTGCGTCTCCTGAGTATGGTGCTCTTTGCGCTCTTCCTCGGGCTTTGCCGCAGGCTGAGGATATAAAGAAGCAGGCGCCGGCAGGCCCAGCAGGCGGCAGGCTTCCTCGCGATCTGAGAAATGAATGGTCCGATCGGCCAGAATCTGATAATCCTCATGGCCCTTGCCGGCAATCAATATCACGGCGCGCCCGCAGCGCGAGGCCTGCTCAAAGGCAGTCTCAATTGCTGTTCTGCGATCCTGGATCGTTTGGATATTCTTCTTGACCGGCGGCACGCCCAGCATCATTTCATGAATAATGCTCCACGGATCTTCACTGCGCGGATTGTCGGTGGTGATAATAACCTCATCGGCCCACACCGCCGCCTTTAAAGCCATTAAGGGACGCTTGCCCGCGTCGCGATCGCCGCCGCAGCCCAGGATGCAGAAGAGCCGGCAGTCAGCCGGCAGGTGCACGCGCGCAGCCTTAAGCGCCTGCTCTACCCCGTCAGGGGTGTGAGCATAATCCACGATAATGGCCGGCTTGTGCGGATCAGCTGCAGCAAAGCGCTCCATGCGCCCTGCTACCGGCTTTAAGTCGGCGCTGACTCTCAGTAATTCCGGGAAGGGCAGTCCGATGATGTGCAGCAGGCTCAATGCCGCCAGGTAATTGGACACATTAAACTCGCCCAATAAAGGCAGGCTGACCTGACTGCGCCCTAAGCCGCTGTTGACATTAAACTGACTGCCCTGCGGGGTAAAGACGATGTCCGAGGCATAGATGCCGCGCTTATCGGCCAGAAACGGCTGCCGGCTGTCGCAGGCAAAGTACACCGCCTGCGGCAGGCGCACCATGAAATCGCGGCCGCAGCCGTCATCGGCATTGATCACTATGCGCTTGGGCTCAATGCCGTTTAAAAAGGAGAATTTAGCTGCGGCATAATTCTCCATACTGCCGTGATAATCGAGATGATCGCGGGTTAAATTAGTAAAAGCGCCGCCGAAAAACCGGCAGCCGCTGATGCGCCCTTCGGCAGCGCCGATGGAGGACACCTCCATCACTGCATAGCGCGCTCCGTCCTCAACTGCCAGAGCCAGCTGACGCTGCAGTTCCAAAGGCTCTAAAGTGGTATTAGCGCTCTTGGTTAAATGCCCCAAAGGACCGCACCCCAGGGTGCCTAAGATCCAGCACTTCTTGCCCAGCTTCTCCAGCATCTGCGCAATTAAAAAGGTGACCGTAGTCTTGCCGTTGGTGCCGGTGACGCCTAAGAGGCGCAGCTTTTCGCTCGGATTACCGTACAAAAATGCGGCCAGCAGGCCCAGCTGCCTGACCCCGTCAAGGACAATGAAGGGCAGTCCCAGCTCACGGCATGTCCGGCGGGTTGGAATATCGTCCGCGCCCTTGAGCAGGGCCGCGCAGACGCAGCCGCGTTCGGCCGCCTCGGGGATGAACTGCCGCGCATCCACATGCCGGCCGCGGCGGGCCAGAAACAAAGCGCCCGGCGTCACCTGCTGCGAGGATGACGCGGCTGAGGTAATGACCGTCTGCTTATCTTCTTCAGTGCGATCCTGTCCCAGAAATTCTTTAATCTCAAATAAGGTTTTATGCATAATTCCTACTTTTATCCGCCGTGCTGAAGGGCTTTATCGGGGGGCACATTATAAAGCTGCAGCGCCCGGGACATCACATCTTTAAATACCGGTCCCGACACCACGCCGCCGTAATAGGAGATCTTAGTGGGATCGCGAATGGTCACCACCAGGGCAAAGCGCGGATCAGAAATGGGAGCAAAGCCTGCAAAAGTGGACACATAGCGATGCTCGTATCCGCCCTTGCCCGCGATCATCGCAGTGCCGGTCTTGCCGGCAATGCGGTAGCGATCGATCGCGGCCTTCCTGCCGGTGCCGCCGCCCACCACAGTCTCCAGCACTGACTGCAGACGTGATATTTCCGCCGGATCGGCGCAGCGCTCGCCCGCCTGCGGATGCGGCTGGCGCAGAATAGACACCGGCATGCGCACGCCGCCGTTGGCCAGGGCGGCGTACACGGAGGCCAGCTGCAGCGGGGTTACGGTAATGCCGTAGCCAAAGCCCAGGGTAGCCTTATCAATTTCCGCCCAGAAGCGGCGATCGGCATTCAGCCGGCCTGAGACCTCGCCCACTAAGCCCGAGGCCGTGCGCTGCCCCAGACCAAAGCGCCTGAATACGTCCATAATCGGCTGCGGACCTATGCGCATGGCCAGCTGCGCCATGCCGGTATTGGACGAGTACTTTAAGATATCTGCCAGCGTACCGGTATCCATGGCATGACTGTCGCGAATGAGCTTGCCGTCCACATAGAAAGGACGCGTGTCAAAGACTTCATTCCAGGTCACCGCCTGCTGCTCGAGAGCTGCCAGTGACACCAGCGGCTTGATGGTAGAGCCGGGCTCCAGCACATCAGTGACCGCGCGGTTGCGCGCTAGACTGCTGTCAAAAGAGGAGCGGTTATTGGGGTCAAAAGACGGCGTCGTCACCATGGCAAGGATTTCGCCGGATTTGACGTCCAACAGCACCAGGGAGCCGGATTCGGCCTGAAACTGCGCCACCGCGTCCGACAAGGCATTGAAGGCAAAAGTCTGCAGTCTGTCATCGACTGAGAGCATTAAATTGCCGCCGGCCTTGCCCGGGGAGGTCACGCCTAAATTTTCAATAATATTGCCGCGGCTGTCCTTATGCGCGCTGCGCTTGGAGGCCACTGCCGCCAGATATGAATTAAAGCTCTGCTCAATACCGTAAACGCCCCTGCCCTCGGAGTTAAGCAGCCCCACTAAGCCCGCATTGACTGCGCCCGTGGGGTAATAGCGCTGATAGTTATCCTCAATATGCAGGCCCGGCACCTCCAGGGCCGCTAATTTTTCGGCCTGCTCTAAGGGCACGTACGGGTTGATATTAGCCCACTGCTTTTTGGGATTGGAAATGCGCTCAAAGAGCTCCTGCGGACTTAAATTGGTCAGCGCCGCTATTTTGCGGATGAGCTCCGGCTGATGGAGTACCTTGCCCTGATGCATGGCCTTAGGATCGGCGTACACCGCCTTGACCGGCACCGACATGGCCAGGATCCTGCCCTGCCGGTCAGTAATAAGGCCGCGCGCGGGCTCAAAGCTGTAGCTGCGCAGCACGCGCTGATTGCCTTCAGCGACTAAAAACTCAGGCTCCAGGATCTGTAAATACAGCAGCCTCCCGGTTAAAAAGGCAAAGCTTAATAATAAGACCAGCCATACCACCGCACGGCGAAAACCGGTGATGTGATAGCCCGGAGCGACTGCTTGTTCCTGCGCCATACCGTCCCCTAGCGCACCGTGATCATCAGCTCAGCCTCAGTTTTCGGGGCGCGCATCTGCAATTGAGTCATGGCCGCCTGCCGCACCCTGCCGTGCTCTGACAGGGTCTGACGCTCTGAGGTTAAGGCCAGCCAGCGGCGCTGCAGATCGGCATTAGTCTCGCGCACTTCATTGAGCTGTGCGGTGACCATGCGCGTCTCCTGCACCTGATAGACTTTAACTAACGCCAGGGCGCATAAGACCGCCATTAAAAAGTAGGTGAAGAAGTTATTGCCCAAATCAGCAAGCAGCGCCGGCACCAGATGGGGCTTGGGCTGCTCATGGTGATAATTGCGCACGCCCTCATGAGGATTCAGACGGCGCGGCAGATCATCCACTCTTACGGTTTCAATTACCGGAGCCGGGGCCGCCGGCGCGGCCGGAACTTCCGGCTCAGCCTGTACCTGCACAGAGCCGGGAGCCCGCGGGGCCGCGGCTGCATCTGCGCGCTGGGGTGCGGCGGATGGAGCAGTATTCGCTTTCCTGCCTGCCTGAGAATCAGGCAGATCATTAAAACGCTCTAAATTAAGCGCTGCACTGCTTTTCATGCTGCACCTCCTAATTTTTCAGCCACACGCAGAGTAGCCGAGCGTGCGCGGATATTGCGACGCAGCTCCTCCTTGCCTGCCTTCACCGCCTTGCCGACCACCTTCAGGGTGACCTGTGCACCGTAGCGCTCCTGCAGCTCCTGATCGGTCAAAGGCAGATCACGGACAAACTGCGGCAGCGTGCTGTGCTCTTTATAGAACACCTTCACAATGCGATCCTCCAGCGAGTGGAAGGAAATGACGCACAGCCGCCCGCCCGGGGCCAGGACCTCCAGGGCCCCCTGCAGGGCCGCCTGCAGTTCATCAAGCTCCCCATTGACCGCAATGCGCAGCGCCTGAAAGCAGCGGGTAGCCTTATGCTTGGGGCCGGGAGCCCCCGGAATGGCCTTTTCTAATAACTGTGCGAGCTGTCGGGTGCGCTCCAGCGGAGCCTGCGCCCGCGCCTGCGCCACGGCGCGGGCTGCGCGCTTGGCAAAGCGCTCCTCACCGTAGAGTTTGAAGATTTCGGCCAGCTTGTCCTCAGGGTAAGTGTTGACAATGTCAGCGGCGCTTAAGGGCGCGCTTCTATCCATACGCATATCCAAAGGTCCATCATGCTCAAAGGAAAAGCCGCGCTCAGGATCATCAATCTGCGGGGATGAAATGCCGATATCCAGCAGGATGCCGTCAATCCGGCCGGCAATCCCCCACTCTGCGGCGGCGGCCGCTAATTGGCTGAACGCGCTCTTTTTTAAGGTAAAGCGCGGATCGGCAATGGCCTTTCCGGCCGCAATCGCGGTGTCATCACGATCCAGGGCATACAGATGGCCTTTTGCGCCTAAGCGCGCCAAAATAGCGCGGCTGTGACCGCCGCGACCGAAAGTCCCGTCTACATAAATCCCATCAGGACGCACCTGCAGCGCGCTGAGGCATTCCTCCAGCAGTACCGGAATATGCGCATACTCCATCATCAGATCCTCAAGCCTGCAAAGAGCTCCTGTCCTTCCGGGGCTGCGAAGGCAGCGCGCACCGCAGCGCGATCGGACTCCTGCTTTTCGTTTAATAATTCCGGAGCCCACAGCTCAAATTTATGCTGCAGCCCCACCAGGGTGCATTTTTTCTCCGTTAACGCCGCGGCGCTGCGCTGCAGCGTACTGACGGCAAAGCGCCCCTGCCCGTCCAATTTGACGCTTTGAGCGTTGGCCAACAGCAGACGCTGCATGCTGCCGACAGCCGGATGAGCCGCAGTGGAGAGGTTATTGAGGCCGGAGAGCAGATTGTCCCACATGGTTTGCGGATAGAGCCACAGACACCGGTCAAATAAGCTTTGAGTGATGACTAAGGCGCCGGCGCACTCTTCCTGCAGCAGCCGTCTAAAGGCTGCCGGCATCACCGCGCGGCTCTTGTCATCAAAGCAGAGCTCATAAGCGCCGTACAGAAACAAAGTAGGTGCACTCATACCATTCCGGCCATGTTTAGGGACAGTCTCCCACAATCAACCACTATTTCCCACTATTGTACCGCAGATACGCAGGCGCACCAAACGCGGGACGAGGCAGAATCTCAGGTAATTAAGGGAATTTTTACCGGCCGGAACCGATGGCTTATGGTGGTGGAAAATGGAGGAAAAGGGAGGCGCTGGAGGTCAGTCTGTAAGCCGGGTTCTGTCTGCTTGCGCAGCGGCAGCCATTCATCTAGGCCTGCAGTCGCCTGCAGGCTCAAGCGATCTACCCGCCCCCGGTGCGGACCACACCTTAAGGAGGCCTATTCGATCTTGCTTTGGGTGGAGTTTACACTGCCGCCTGCCATTGCTGGAGGCGCGGTGCGCTCTTACCGCACCATTTCACCCTTACCAGGAAAACCTGGCGGTATACTTTCTGTTGCACTGGTCGTGAGCTTACGCTCCCCAGATGTTATCTGGCACCCTGTCCTGTAAAGCCCGGACTTTCCTCTCCTGCGGCCGTTTGAAACCACGTACCGCAGCAGCGGCTGCCCGACTGACCGCCGACCATTATAACAAAGCCGGGGATTTTTGTGATCGCGCTCGAAAAACAGCGTTCTCAACTGTGATCAGTCCCCTGCTCCTTGAGCTGCAGCGCCAGTTGATAGAGCGCCCTGCTCTTGATGCCGGTTAAATCGGAAAGCACCCTGCTCGCTCCTTTAACACTCATGCCGCCTGCAATCATGGCAGCAAGAGCAGTCTGCACCGGCTGCGGAACAGCATCGTCAGCCCCCTGATCTTTAGGTTCAGGACCGACTAAGAGCACCAGCTCGCCGCGGCTGATGTTTTCATCGCTCTGCGCCAGGGCGGCAAGATATGCGCAGGATCCGCGATAGACGCTCTCAAAGGTCTTAGTGAGTTCGCGGCACAGCACCGCCTGACGCTCGGGATATTTACCTGCCAGCAGCGCTAAGGTGTGCGCAATGCGCCGCGGGCTTTCATAAAACACGGCTGTAGCAGCGCTGCCTTTAATGGCATCCAGGGCCGTATTGAGCTCCTGATCCTTCACCGGCAGGAAGCCGTAAAACATAAACTTATCGGTGGGCAGACCGGACACGCACAGCGCAGTAACCGCCGCGCAGGGGCCTGGAAGGGGCACGATGTCGATGCCGCGCGCGCTTAAGGCGTGCACCAGTTTATAGCCGGGATCGGAAATGAGCGGCGTGCCGGCGTCCGAGATCAAGGCCACGCTGCCGCCGGCTTCAATTTCGGCGGCGATTAGATCAGCGCGCTGCGCTTCATTGTAATTGTGGCAGGAGAGCATTTTTTTGCCGGCAGCGCCGATGCTCTGCAGGAAGATCTGACTGTGGCGCGTATCTTCAGCGGCAATCATGGTCACCTCCTGCAGTACGCTGCGCACGCGCAGCGTCACATCCTGTAGATTGCCGATAGGGGTGGCCGCAATATATAAAGCCGGCTTGAGCATGGGATCCTCCATTGCCGCGCGCAGATCGGCGGCTTTCAGCTATAATTAAGGCGCTGTGCATGTTAGCACAAAAAAGCGCGCCGACAGGTCAGCCTGCCCAGACGGCCTGCCTGCTTAAGGTTAAGGCTGCATGTCAGCTGCCCCGCCTGAAAAAGAAGGGAGCGGCGCTGCGAATACAGGACTCCATCCAGCATTGGCTGCGGAGCTTAACCGATCTTTAGATCGTGCGCAGATCCTGCAGGTATCTGCTGTATTTAACTTGATTATTAATGGAGGCGGCAATTCCTCCCTCGTTTAAGATGTGGGGATATCCTTGCCGTAATTTGATGAAAAAGCGGTTTTCCGGCAAATTAGGTCTGTCAGCGGCCGCGCTGTCTGCAGCGCTGCTGTTAAGTTCCTGCGTCACCTCTTCAGGTCCGGCGGTGTCCACCGCACAGGCCTTTGCGCCTCTGCATGGCACCTTAGGACAGTATCAGCAGCAGGCATCTTCCGCCTCCGGCGACAGTTATTTCCCGGCTCAGCTGCTGCTGGCCCGAGCGCAGATTGTCTCAGGCAGTTTTCAGGCTGCCGACCAAACCCTGCAGGCTTTAAAAAATGAGGCCATCACTCCGCTGCAGATGGATTACATCAATATTATTGAGGGTCTGTCCTTGTCACAGCAGCAGGAATATGCGCGTTCTTACGCCCTGCTCTCCAAGGTAAATCAGCTCACGCTGCCTCCGCAGGCTGCCAGCTACTACTATCAGCTGATCTCCAATGTCGAGCTTAAGCTCTATCAGGCAGGCGGTGATGAGCAGTATCTGCGTTCAGCCTTTGAGCACAAGCGCCAGCTCATTACTTTCTTAAGCGGCGCCGATCGCGCTGCGGTGCTGCAGCAGACCATAGAATTATTAAAGGAGCTCTCACCTTCAGAGCTGTCCGCCGCGCTTACCCGCACCGCAGATCAGGATGAGGCAGGCTATTTAGAGTACGCAGTGATAGACAGCTCCGCCAATGAGGCTTTAAAGAGCAGGCTGACTGAGTCCTGGCAGAAGAAGTACCCGAGCCACCCGTTAAATCAGCTCCTGGGCGGCGCCGGTGCCGCAGGCTCCACCGCAGCCGCAGTCACTGCCTCCCCTGAAGGCCCAACTGCACCGGCCCAATATGCAGCTTTAAAGCCTGGCGATAAAGTCGCGGTGCTCCTGCCCTTAACCGGCCGTTTTGCCCGCAGCGTAGGCGAGCCTGCGCGCTTAGGCATTATCGCGGCTTTAAAGGATAGAAATTTAAATCTAAGCGCGGTGTTCTATGACACCAATGTGCTGCCTATAGAGGAGATCGTCGCCCGCGTTAAGGCAGACGGCACCGCCTTTATCATCGGTCCGGTGCTGCGCCCGGAGGTCGAGGCCCTCCTTAACGCCAAGTCCGGCCTTCCGACTATTCTGCTCAATACCCCGCAGCAGGCGCTTCCGGCCAATGCCTGGTACTTTAACTTAGGCCCTGAATATGAAGGTCAGGTCGCTGCCTCCAAGATGGCCTTAGACGGAGCCCGCGCACCGCTTATCATTTACACCAATAATGACAAGGCGCGCCGCGCTGCAGCCGGCTTCCAGCAGACCTGGCAGCAGGCCTCAGGCCGCACTGCCCCTTCCTGCGCCTTAATTGAGCCGGATGCGCGCGCCGCCGCGCTGCGCTGCCCCTTCACTGCTGCCGATGCCGTCTATATTGCCGCCACAGCGCAGGAAGCCCCGCAGGTAAAAAGCGCTCTGCCCGCCGCCATGAAGACCTATATCACCGATCAGGCCTATAACGGAGTTAATTCCTCGCCCAATGAGGCTCTGCTTGCCGGTGCGGTGCTGGGCGATATGCCGTGGGTCATTACCGACAGTTCTTTAAAGGCTGACTTCATGCAGACCCTGCCCAAAGCGCAGCCGCAGGTGCAGCGCATCTTTGCAGCCGCCTACGACAGCGTGCACTTTGCGCTTAACATCAATAATCTGGCGCAGAATCCTGCTGATGTGCTGCACGGCTTAAGCGGTGATCTGCAGCTGGGCCGGGACGGCTTAATTGAAACTGCGCCCTTGTGGCTTACCATCAGCTTCCCGCGCTCTGAATAAGCGCAGACTGAGATCATAATGTTAAAGCCCGGGTCATATGCCCGGGCTTTAACATTAAAAGGCGCTGAAATCTTTACTGCGGCTGCTGTGGATCATGCGGATCTTCAGGCCGGCCCTTATTGTCAGAATCATCTAATGCGCTGTCATCTGACAGGATGGAAAATGACGGACCGCTGTCCTCATCCTTGGGACTTTCAGCGGCAGGAGCAGGCGCGGGAGCGGCGGTCTGAGGCTGCACCGGGACAAATTCGGCAGCCCCCTTTTGTTCATCAAACTGCTCCACATATTCCTGCACTGCAGAGTCTTCCATCAGCCATAAAGCTAAGGGGTAGCTAACTCCATGCTCAACCGAATAGAGCTCACGCATGGCGCTGTATGGCACCTGCACCTGCATTTCCTGACCGTGGAAGCGCGCCCCGAAGCTGATGCCCCAGGACTCAATGGAAAAGTCGCGGGTAGCCAGCGGCGAAATGGACAGCACAATCAGATTCTGATGCACAAACTCACGCGGCACCAGAACCCCGGGCTTGTCAGCGTTAACCACTAAATGCGGCGTGGCGTGATTTTCCAGCATCCAGTCATAAAAAGCTTTGAAAATATGCGGGTTAAAGCTGGTCATTCCGTTATTGGGCTGCATGGTGATGCCTGCTCCTCTAAAAATATGCGGCAGAAAAGAAAAATGCCTCTGCAGAGTCATTATAAAGAAAAACCCCCGCGCCGGGGAGCACAGGGGTCTTTGCCATCGCAGTGAACTGCGAATTAACGCTTGGAGTACTGCGGACGCTTGCGGGCCTTGTGCAGACCAACCTTCTTACGCTCCACAGCTCGGGCGTCGCGAGTGACGTAGCCGGCCTTGCGCAGGGCAGGACGGAAGCTCTCGTCATACTCAATTAACGCACGGGTCAGACCGTGACGGATCGCGCCGGCCTGGCCGGTGATGCCGCCGCCGGTGACGGTGACGTAAATGTCGAACTTATCAGACACCTCAAGCAGCTCCAGCGGCTGAGTGACTACCATGCGGGCAGTCGGGCGGCCGAAGTACTGCTCCAGAGAGCGACCGTTAATTTCCAACTTGCCGGAGCCCTGCTTGATGAACACACGAGCAGTGGAGCTCTTACGGCGGCCAGTGCCATAGTACTGATTTACAGCCATTTGCTACGCTCCTTAAATCTTTAATTCCTGGGGCTGCTGAGCGCCGTGGTTGTGGGTCTCACCAGCATACACCTTAAGTTTACGGAACATAGCACGGCCTAACGGTCCCTTCGGGAGCATGCCGCGCACCGCGTTCTCGATCACACGCTCAGGCTTGCGGGCCAGCAGCTTCTCAAAGGACTCGCCCTTGATGCCGCCCGGGAACCCGGAGTGAGTGTAGTAGATCTTGTCCTGAGCCTTATTACCAGTGACCTTCACCTTAGAGGCATTGATCACGATAATATAATCACCCGTATCCAAAAACGGAGTGTATTCCGGCTTGTGCTTGCCGCGCAGGCGCAGTGCTACCTGAGTAGCTAAACGGCCTAAGGTTAAGCCGTCAGCATCAATAACAAACCAGTCACGCTTAATCGTGGACGGCTTGGCTACATAAGTCTTCATTAATAACCCTTTGGAAGGTAAAAACCTTTCAGCAATATTCTCTTACGCAAACAGATGAAAATTCATCTGTCCATTGAGCAGCTGGGTGGGAAGCCAGAGCCCAATTAGAGGGGCGGCAAGATTATAAACTAAGCATCCCCCGTTTTAAAGATATTTTCGTTCTTTTTTTACCCGTATTTCATGCCCCAGCTCAGAGCAGGATCCATACTGCCCGGATAAAATTTTGCACCTGCCGCAAAATGGCTCAGCGCCCCTGTTAAGCGTCTCTTTTTGATGCCATAATGAGGCTGTAAAAACACAAATTTATAACCCTTTTGCACAGGCGGACTTTTTCATGAACTTAATGCAGCTTTCTCTGGCTTTCATCGTCGGCTTTTTATTAGGCGGTGTGGCAGCTTATTTTGCCTTCACCAAGTTCTTTTCCAAGCATCATCTGCAGGATGAGCTCACTTCGACGCGCCGGGAGCTGGCTAATACTAAGCGGACTTTAAATGAATTCTTTATCAGCGCTGACTCGATGTTCATGCAGCTTGATAAGAACTACCGCCAATTTGCAGATTTAATGGCTGAAGCTGCCGGGCGCATCATCCAAAACGGCGATCTGTTTGTGTTAAACCGCGCCGACAAGGAAGCGCTGTCCAAGATCAAAGCCGCGGTACAGGCCGCTGAAAGCGCTAACGACGACGCAGCGCCTGCAAAGACGGCCCCTGCCGTTCCGGCTGCAGAAGAAAAGGCTGCAGCTCAGAAGGAGGCCGCAAGCGCCAAAGCAGATAAAGCGCAGGAGGTTATAGAGAAAGAAGAGACTGATCCTGCCACAGCGCTGCAGGATCCGGAACCTGCTTCAAAGACGGCTGCAGCTGAAAAAGCGGCTCCCGCCCCTGAAGCACCGGCTCCTGAAGGTGCACCGGCCGCAGAACCGGCCGCGCCTGCGCCTGCCGCTGAGAATGCTGAAGAAGAGAGCGCTGCCGCCGCGCAGGAGGCTGAGGATGCTCTGCAGCAGGCTGCCGCCCGCTCGGCTGCCTTAAATAATGATGACAGCGATAACGGCGAGCTGCAGCTCACCGAGCCGCCTAAGGACTTTGTCGTGGAGGACAAGGCCCCGGCTAAGATTTAGCAGGTTAAAACCATCCCCGCAGGCGGCCTTTCAGCCGCCTGCAATGTTTTCAGATGTGCCGCAGGTAAATTTTGGGAAAAGTGTGAACTACTCCGCATTTTTGCGGTCTAAGGCACGTAAATAGAACAACAGCAGCTGCAGCTCTTAGATAGTCAGGCTGCAGCTGTCGTATCAGCAGATATAAATATAAATTGAGGAGCAATCATGTTTACATTACCGGGCAGACAAATTAAGACCGCGGCGCTGTGCGCCGCTGCCGTGCTGGCTTTAAGCGTACAGGCGGTACAGGCTCAGGACGCCACTCCGCTGATTCGCGCGGCGGGAGCTGACGGCAGCGAGCCGACCTTAGCGCCGATGCTCAAGCATGTGCTGCCTGCGGTGGTCAATATTTCGGTCAAGGGCACCAAGAATGTTCAGGCCGGCCCCTTATTCAATATCCCGGAAGAATTCCGCTTCATGTTTCCGGATTTAGGCAGGCAGCAGTCCCGCCAGTTCCGCGCTTTAGGCTCCGGCGTGATCATCTCTGCCAAAAACGGCCTGATAGTCACCAATCATCATGTGGTCGATGATGCTGACGAGATCCGCGTAGCTTTAAATGACGGCCGTGAATTTGACGCTGAGAAAATCGGCTCCGATCCGCATACTGATCTGGCCCTGCTCAAGCTGAAGGACTTTGACAAGCTTTCCGAGATCAAGCTGGGCAACTCCGATGATCTGGAGGTAGGCGAGTGTGCGGGCGCCATCGGCAATCCGTTCCGCTTAGGTCAGACCGTGACCTCGGGCATTATCTCCGCCTTAGGCCGTACCGGTCTTAACATTGAGAATATTGAAAACTTCATTCAGACGGATGCAGCCATTAACTCCGGCAACTCCGGCGGCGCGCTGGTCAATCTGCGCGGCGAGCTCGTCGGCATCAACACCGCCATCCTGGGGCCTAACGGCGGCAATATCGGCATCGGCTTTGCCATCCCGGTCAACATGGTTAAGACCGTGACGGCGCAGCTGGAGAAATACGGTGAAGTGCGCCGCGGCCAGCTGGGCATCATGGGACAGGAACTCAATGCCGATCTGGCTCAGAACTTCGGCTACGACAGCAATGACGGCGCTTTCGTCAATGAGATCATCAAGGGCGGTCCTGCTGAGAAGGCCGGGATTAAGCCGGGCGACATCATCTTCTCCATCGACGGCAAGAAAGTCAGCTCGTTCGGCGAGCTGCGCGCCAAGATTGCTACCATCGGCGCGGGCAATACCGTGACTTTGGGCATCTTCCGCGACGGCGAGGAGATGCAGGTGAAGGTTAAGCTCACTGAGCCGCAGGAATTAACCTCGGATGATTCGGGCTCCTTAGCTGAAGCCTTTGCCGGCGCATCCTTTGCCAATTCTGATAAGGAAGGCGTCGAGGTAACCGCAGTGGAGCAGCGCTCTCCGGCCTATTTAATCGGCCTGCGCGAGGGCGACATTATTACTGCCGTCAACCGCAGTGAGGTGAAGAACCTGGATGACTTAAAGAAGCATGTAAAGGAGGCCTCCGGCCGCATCAATGCCCTGCGCATCGACCGCGACGGTACTACCATTTACATTACTTTCCGCTAAAAACATTTAGCTGCGCCGGGCTGTACGCCCGGCGCAGCGCGGCTTTTGCTTATGCATGTAAAAAAGGTACTGTTCTATACCCTGCCGGCCGCGGCCGTCGGCATTGCCGCCGGCATTGCCGTGCTGACAGTCAATCCTGACTTAGGCAGCAGTTTAGGCGATGCCATCTATTCTACCGGCCAGGAGCATGAAACCTATTCCTACGCGGTCAGCCGCGCCGCCCCCAGCGTGGTCAATATCTATGTGGCCCGCTTAAATCACGACTATTCCGGCCAGAATACCGGCACTATTGTCAGTTCCGCCTCCGGCGTGATCATGACCGATGACGGCTATATCGTCACCAATTATCATGTCATCCCGTCGGTATCGGCCCCCAATACCTCCATCTTTGCCCAAAGCCGCGACGGCAAGGTCTTTCAGGCTTTTGTCGTCGGCTATGATCGGCGTACTGATATTGCCGTCTTAAAGATAGAAGCGCAGAATCTGCCGCCGATCCCTATCGACCAGGATGAAGAGGTACAGGTGGGCGATGTGGTGCTGGCTATCGGTAATCCCAATAATTTAGGCCAGACCGTCACCCACGGCATTATCTCGGCTACGGCGCGCACCGGCTCAGGCCTGCTTACCCGCGAGCAGATGAATATCCGCGAGGGACTGCAGGATTTAATTCAAACTGACGCCCCCATCAATGCCGGCAATTCCGGCGGAGCGCTGATTAACAGCAGCGGCAATTTAGCGGGCATCAACACCGCCTCCTTTAATAACCGCTACGGCACTTACGGCATCGGCTTTGCAGTGCCCACTAAGCTTGTCGTCTACGTGATGCAGGAGATCATCAAGCACGGCCGGGTGATCCGCGGCTATCTAGGCATTTCTGATGACGGCGCCACTCCGCTGCCCGGCAGCGATCAGGTGGGCGTGCGCGTAGGATATATCGATCCGTACGGCCCGGCCGCCGGGTCCGTGCAGGTAGGCGATTTGATTGTAGCGGTGGACGGTAAAGGCATTTCCAACGTGCGCGGACTTATCGACAGCATTTCCAGCACCAGTCCGGGCACACAGATGGTCTTTACGGTCATTCGCCGCGGTCGGCAGCTGGAGATCCCGATTGTGCTGGCGGAAGATCGACCCAACGTGGATTGAGCAGATCTCCAAAATACTTCTTAACAATGCGCTGATAAGTGCCGTCAGCTTTAAGTTCGGCCAGCCCCTGATTGAACATGGCGACCAGCTCCGGCACGCTCCCCCGGCTCACGGCCAGCGCATATCCCCAGACCTGCGGCGGCAGCTCCTCAATGGCCATATGCAGCCCCGGATGCAGATGCTGCGCCATGTGATAGATCATCACCGGCTGATCTTCAGTATAAAAATCCGCCTTACCCTGCATCACCACCTTAACCATCGAGGGTGAATCCTCAACATAGATGATCTTAAGATCGAGCCTTGACATATTGGTCTCGGCAAAATAGGAGCCTAAGGAGCCGTATTTGACCACTGCGGTTTTGCCGAACAGATCATTAAGGCTTTTGATCTGACTGTTCTCACGCGCCGCCAAGGCCAGGCCGCAGCGAAAATACGGATCGGAGAAATCCAGGATCTGCGCGCGCTTTTGCGTAATGCTTACCCCGCCCACGGCCGCATCTAAAAGCCCCGAGGAGAGCTTTGGCAGCAGAGAGGTGAAGTTCTGCGGATAGAGCTCATATCTAAACCCTTGGCGCCTGGCAATCTCAGCTAAGATCTCGATATCAATGCCCCTGCAGACCCCGTCCTCAACCCAGGAAAAAGGCATAAAGCTGCTTTCACAGCCGATGCGGTATACCGGCTGCAGCTGCGTGCTGACTTTCCCTGCCGGATCAGGATCGACCGCCAAAGCAGGATTGATGATCCCCAGAGCCGCAGCTGCGGCGGCTGCCATGGTAAGGAGCGCGCCGACGCGCCGCCATAAGGACTTGATCTTTTTATTTTGTCTTGAGCTCATGGCTCAAACATAACACCCCTGCCCCAGTGCTGCAAGATCGAAAGAACAGCGCCTTACCGCACTCTTTTGGAGCAAAGTTTTGAGTTTCTGCGCACTTTGTGAGCCGTGAACTTGCAAATGGCTGGTGCATCACTGAAAATCCTGCCATCTTGTTTTGCTTCATTAGGATGTTTAGATGAACTTCTCAAAAACCAAGCTGTTTGCGGCTGCTTTAGCCGCCGTATTTGCGGTGACTGCCGCAACTGAGGCTTCCGCCGCCTTATCGCGCAAGCCGCAGGACAATTTAATTTTCGCCAGCACCAACGATCCCTTAGGCTTAGATCCGGCCTTAGTCGATGATAATGATTCCGGCAAAATTAACTGCAATATTTATGAAAGCCTGCTGGCCTTTGAGCCCGACAGCACCAATATCAAGCCCAGCCTCGCTGAGAGCTATACCGTATCTGACGACGGCCTGACCTATACCTTCAAGCTGCGCCAGGGCGTGAAGTTCCACGACGGCACACCGTTCAACGCTGAGGCGGTGAAGTTCAACATCGTCCGCCAGATGCCGGAGAACATGATCCCCAAGATGTCCTACGCTTCCTTCGTGTGGGGCGATGTGGCTGAGGTTAAAGTCATCGACGACTACACCGTTGCCATCACCTTAAAGCGCAGAAACACCCCGTTCCTGCACAATATCGCCATGATGTACGCCGCACCGATGATAAGCCCCAAAGCCCTGCAGGAATACGGCAACAATGTGATGGAGCATCCGTGCGGCACCGGCCCCTACAAGTTCGTCGCCTGGGATAAGGGCCAGCAGGTGATCCTCACCCGCAACGAAGACTACTGGGGCGAGCCCGGCAGGACTGCCAACTTAATCTTCCGCACCATGCCGGAAACCTCCGCCCGCGTGGTGGCCTTAAATAACGGCGAGGTTGACATCATCAACGGCATCGACGCCAATGTGATCCCGGAGATCAAGCAGGCCGGCAATCAGATCTTCTCGGCCGAAGGCATGTCCACCCACTATATGTTCTTCAACGTCAACCCGGCTCAGGACTCCGTGACCAAGGACAAGGCTGTGCGCCGCGCTATCGCCAAGGCCATCAATATCCCGGAGATGGTGCAGTCCCTGTACAAGGGCTATGACACCCCGGCTACTACCATTCTGCCTAAGGCCATTCCTGGCTACAGCGATAAGGTCAAGCCGGTGGCCTACGATCCTGAGGCTGCCAAAAAGGAGCTTGCTGAGCTGGGCGTCAAGCATTTAACCATCTACACCTATTCCGGTGCCCGCATCTACAATACCGTGGGCGGTCAGGTCTTAGCTGAGGCCATTCAGGCTTACTTAAAGGCCGCCGGGGTCGAGTCCGACGTCATGGTGTTTGACTGGGCTACCTATAAGAACAAGATCATCACCGACACCTTTGATATCGGCTTCATGGGCTGGAACGGCGATAACGGCGATGCCGACAACTTCTTAGGGCTGTTTGCCTCTGACGATCAGATCAACAACAATGGCCTGTGGTTCAATCAGGAGTATCGCGATCTGCTCGCTGAGGCCTTAACCATGCCGGACGGCGCTGAGCGCAACGCCATGTACGAGAAGGCTGAAATGATCATCGCTGAAGAGACCGCACTGCTGCCGCTGTCCCATCCGCAGATTTTAGGCGCCATGCGTCCCAACATCGAAAACTTTGCTATTCACCCCATTGGGCTGACCTTCATGCACGATGTGGTGAAGCACTAAACTGATTTTTGATGCGTAATGTTTGAAACCAAGCCCGGGCCGGTCCCGGGCTTTGGCGTTTACAGGGGCTCATTTTTCTGCGCAATCCCGGACGTTTTAGCCATAAATTGAAGCAAATAAGCTATAATGCAGGCCGACGACGGGTCCTGCCGGCGCAGGGCCTTGACCTCTCGCGCTTTCTGTAAGCACCTTTAATTTTGACCTGTAACGTTAATGCCCCCGCGCGGCTTTAACGAGAACTGTGACCCCAAGCGAGGTTAAGACACAGTGCTGCTTTATTTCATCAAACGTCTGCTGATGCTGATACCGGTGCTCTTTTTCGTCTCGGTATTAGTCTTTCTCATCATGCGGGTATTTTCCCCCGATCCTGCCACTATCGTTTTAGGCCAGCATGCCTCTTTAGAAAAGGCGGAAGCCTGGCGGGAGCAGATGGGGTTAAACGAGCCCATCATCACGCAGTACCTCAATTATATGAACGGCGTACTGCACGGCGATTTCGGCGTTTCCTACTTCACCAACGCCCCAGTGACCGGCGAGCTGCTGGCCCGCCTGCCGGCTACCATTGAGCTGGCCGTCATCGCCATCATCATCGCCTCGATTGCCGGCGTGTTCTTCGGCATCATCTCAGCCGTCAAGAAAAACTCCATCATCGACAATTTCACCATGACCACCGCACTCATCGGCGTTTCGATGCCGGTGTTCTGGCTGGGCATGCTGCTTATCATCTGCTTCTCCGGCTGGCTGCACTGGGTGCCCTCCGGCGGACGCATCGATACCTTAATGCGGCCCATGGGCGGAACCGGCTTTTACTTTTACGACACCTTAGTCATCGGCGATTATGAGGCCTTCTTCAACGCCCTGCAGCACGCAGCGCTCCCGGCCATTACCCTTGCCGGCTATTCCATGGCCATCATCACCCGCATGACCCGCTCCTCGATGCTCGATGTGCTCCATCAGGACTATATCCGTACCGCAAGAGCCAAGGGCTTGAGCTCCTGGCGCGTCATCTTCAAGCACGCTTTCCGCAACGCCCTGCTGCCGATTATTACCGTCATCGGTCTACAGTTCGGCTCCCTGCTCTCAGGCGCCGTACTGACCGAGACCGTGTTCGCCTGGCCCGGCATCGGCGCATACTCCGTGCAGTGCATTCTGCGCTCCGACTTCCCCGTCATTCAGGGCGTGGTGCTGATCGTTGCCTTTGTCTTCGTGATCATGAATTTATTAGTTGACCTCCTCTACGCCGCCTTAGATCCGCGCGTAAAGTACAGTCAGGAGAGTGTCTGATGACTGACGCCGCAATGCCCCTTAAAGTCAAGCGCAGCTCCAAATGGGCCGACATGTGGGCCTCGATTTACGCCAATAAGGCTGCGCTGTGCTCTTTATTCTTTATTCTCTTCTTAGTGCTCACTGCCATTGTGACCGCGGTAACACAGTCCATGGGCATTCAGATCCTGCCCTACGATCCCAATACCGGCGATATGGAGCAGGCTTTTATCGCCCCCTGCGCTGAGCATTGGTTCGGCACCGATCAATTAGGCCGCGACATCTTCAGCCGCGTGATCGACGGCACCAGGATCTCGCTGTCCGTAGGCGCAGCCGCAGTATCCATCGCCTTAATTACCGGCACCCTGTTAGGCGCTGTCGGAGGCTTCTTCGGCGGCCGTTTGGATAATCTCATCATGCGCGCCATGGACGTGATCTTATCGGTCCCTTCCATCCTGCTGGCCATTACCTTCATGGCTGCCTTAGGCCGCGGTCTTGATAAGGCGGTGCTGGCCATCGGTCTGGTGTCCATTCCGGAGTATGCCCGCATTGCCCGCAGCTGCGTGATGGCAGTCAAGGCCAATGACTACATCCAGGCCGCCCGCGTGACCGGCTGTTCGAATCTGCGCATCATCCTAAAGCACATTGTCCCCAACATTACCTCCCCGATTGTGGTGCGTGCGACCTTAGGCATTTCCTCGGCCGTGCTCGATACCGCCGCGCTGGGCTTCTTAGGCTTAGGCGTACAGCCGCCCTTTGCTGAATGGGGCGATATGCTCGCGCGCTCGCGCAGCTTCATCTTCTCGGCCCCCTATACTCTGATCTTCCCGGGACTGGCCATTACTGTGACAGTGCTGGCTTTCAATCTGTTTGGCGATGGTTTGCGCGACGCTTTAGACCCGCGCTCCAGACGCCGCTGAGGAGGGATCATGCTGCTTGATGTTCAGCATTTAACTACCGAATTCCGTACGCGCCACGGCGTAGTGCAGGCCGTGCGCGATGTCAGCTTTTCCATTGAGAAAGGCGAGATCTTAGCCTTAGTGGGGGAGTCCGGCTCAGGCAAGTCCGTGACCTCGCTCTCCATTATGGGGCTCTTAAGTTCAAACGGCCGCATCAGCTCCGGCAGGATCTTATTTAACGGTGAAGATCTGCTCACTAAGTCTGAGCACGCTCTGCGCAGGATCCGCGGCAATAATATGTCGATGATCTTCCAGGAGCCCATGACCTCCTTAAACCCCATCTTCACCGTCGGGGATCAGATCATGGAAAGCATTCAGCTGCACACTAAGCTTACAAAAAAGCAGGCGCAGGAAAAAATGCTGCATCTGCTGGATCTCGTGGGCATCCCTAACCCGTCAAAGCGCGTTAAGGACTATCCGCATCAGTTATCCGGCGGCATGCGTCAGCGCATTATGATCGCTATCGCCATGGCCTGCGAGCCGCAGCTGCTTATTGCCGATGAGCCGACTACTGCCCTCGACGTAACCATTCAGGCGCAGATCCTGGACCTGATTTACCGCATGCGCGAGCAGTTCAACATTTCGGTACTCTTAATTACCCACGACCTGGGCGTGGTGGCTGAAGCGGCCGACCGCGTGGCGGTGATGTACTGCGGCCGTATTGTCGAGGACGGCAAAACTGCTGATATCTTAAGCTCGCCGTATCACCCTTATACCTTAGGCCTGCTCAAGTCCATTCCGCGCCTCGATGACAATGCGGATCGCCTCTACATGATCCCGGGCATGGTGCCGCCGCCTGAAGAGGTGCCGCCTTACTGCGCCTTTGCCGATCGCTGCAGCCGCGCACAGGACGCCTGCCGGCAGGGCCTGCCGCCCTTTATCGCCCTCAAGGATAGAAATGTCCGCTGTCTGAACTACATCACGGAGGATCAGTAATGAGCACGGAGCCTGAAGTACTGTTGGAGCTCAAGGGGCTGTGCAAATACTTCCCCATTAGAAGCGGCCTGTTCAAGCAGCATGTTTCCCTGCTCAAGGCTGTAGATGACGTTTCTTTAAAGATTTATCGCGGCGAGGCCTTCGGCCTGGTTGGAGAGTCCGGCTGCGGCAAGACCACCTTAGGCAAGATGATCGCAGGCCTCTACCACCCTACCCATGGGCAGATCATCTTTGACGGACAGGATTTAGCCGCCCTGAAGGAAGCGCAGCGCCGGCGCTTCTGCAAAGACATTCAGATGATCTTCCAGGATCCGTACTCCTCGCTCAATCCGCGCATGACGGTAGAGGAGATCATTGCCGAGCCCATGATCGTCAATAAGACGCATCACGGAGCAGAAATTTCCCAGCGCGTGGAACATCTGCTCAGCTGCGTAGGCCTTGCTGCCGCCTATAAAAGCCGCTATCCGCATGAGTTCTCAGGCGGTCAGCGCCAGCGCATCGGCATTGCCCGCGCTTTGGCGGTCAACCCTAAGCTTATCGTCTGCGATGAGGCGGTATCGGCCCTGGACGTGTCCATTCAGGCGCAGATCTTAAACCTGCTGTGCGATCTCAAAGATGAGTTTAAGCTCACCTATCTTTTCATTGCGCACGGTCTGGCTGCAGTAAAGCACATCTCCGATCGCATCGGCGTGATGTATTTGGGCTCGATTGCGGAAGTCGCACCGAAGGAGGCCATTTACGATGCGCCGCTGCATCCGTATACCCGCGCTCTGATCTCGGCCATTCCCGTCATGGATCCGCACAAGCGCAAACAGCGCATACTGCTGCAGGGCGATCTGCCCAGCCCCATTGATCCGCCGGCAGGATGCCGCTTTGCCGGACGCTGCTTTGAGCGCTGTCAGTTTGCCGCAGACAAGCAGGAGCTGCAGCCCTGCGGCAGCCGCCACCTAGTCGCCTGCAGATCTGCGGTAAACGCTTATAACGCGCGCCAAGCGGCCGCAGCAGCGCCATCAGCTGCAGATCATGCTATGAACGGCTGAGCTGCGTCCCGACCGCATTGATGCCGTCTGCAGGATCTCCTGCAGACGGCGTGAAAACAGCAGAAATCCGCTTTACGCAGCCGTCTGCTCCGCTTTTACGGCGCGCAGGCGCAGTCTGACGTAATCTGCGTACCACTGCCCCTTAATATAGAGCACAGATCTTAGAGCGTCCACCGTCTCAGCGATAATGTCATCCTTTACCGCATCCGTGAGCCCTGCAAAGGGCTGACTCACAAACATATAAATCCAATCGCGCAGCCCCTGCTGCCCCTTAAGCGGCGTCATGCGATCAAAGAGCAGCGCCAGTCGTACCTGCATTCCCGCCTGCTCTACAAGCGGCCCATACTGCCCGATTGTGGGGAAAAAGAAGGGCATCTTATACTGAAGACCGCGGCGCGCAAAGGCCGCGCTCAGCGCCTGGTGGATCATGGCATTATTGCCGTACCCGCCGAACTCACAGACAAGCTCACCGCCAGGCTTCAGCGCTGCAGCGGCATGCTCCAGCAGGGCCGGCTGGAGTTCTGCGTCAATCCAGTGAAAGACCGCATTGGAGAAGATCACATCCACGGGCTCACGGAGCTCGAACACGACGGCGTCACCCTGCATAAAGCTCAGCTCAGGATGATCGCGGCGGGCCAGCGCTGTAAGTTCAGGGGAGGCATCAAGTCCCTGCACCTGATAGCCCAGTGCAGCCAGCTTTGCAGTCAGCGTACCGTTGCCGCAGCCCAAGTCGAGAACCGTGCTGCCCTTAGGAGCTGCGATCAGATCAAAGAGAGCCGTGCCGTACAGCGGCACAAAGTCAAAGTCAGCGGCGTACTGCTCGGCCTGCCAGTGCTGATTATTCATGAAAAAAAAAAAAACCCGCCGCGAAAAAAGTGATATGAACGAGGCTGCATCAGAAAAACGAGGCAGCAGAAACAAAAAAGGCCCTTGCGGGCCGTTTATAAAGGAATGGTGCTGATACCCAGAATCGAACTGGGGACCTCACCCTTACCAAGGGTGCGCTCTACCTACTGAGCCATA
>CALXNX010000011.1 GCA_944389865.1 uncultured Succinivibrionaceae bacterium | reverse complement strand
CCATTATGACTTTACGCCGATGTTTTATGACCTAAATCAAATGGTAATACAGCCGGAATGGAATGATTGCTGTTATCGAGTTTTCCTTATTGCTCTGTCTGTTCTCATACTCAATAATGTACGCTGAACCCAAGCAAAACGCAATATGTCAGGATGCCATTCATCCCCACCCTGGAAGAGGATGGGGACTTCTGGCATCATACTGTTAAACCCGTTACTGACACATCCGCAGATACAGATCGCCTCAGCATGATCACGCAGGAAATGCTCGATAACTTTGGGTGCCATTATCCGTATCTGCAGAAAACAGATAAAGTTGATAAAGACGAAGACGGCAATGAGATAGAGATCTGGCTGTTGGGATTTGCCTTTGATAAAGATCTGCCGGATTTCTGCGCCTGCAGCAACAGCTCTTAACCGCCATAATGCTGAGCAGCATCTTCTTTTTCAGGTAACTTCAGCAGACGCAGTACCGGCGTGCCGCGTTCCAGCGTCACTTCTGCGTACGGATCACTGCTGTCAAGCCACTGCGCGGCCGCTGCGGCAGCATCCTGATAAGTGCGCGTTTTGAGCGCACACTCCCACACCACCAGCACGCGCCAGCCCATAGTCAGCAGCGCTGCGGCGTGCTCATGATCACGTTCCACATTACGCTTGATTTTGGGGATCCAGAAATCCTGATGCGATTTGGGAGTGTAGGCGCGTGCGCACCCCTCATGATGATGCCAGAAACAGCCGTTGACGAAAATGACGGCTCTCCGGGATCTAAAGACCAGATCAGGCTTTCCCGGTAGATCGCGGCAGTAGAGGCGATAGCGAAAACCTAAGGAGAACAGCTCTTTGCGCAGCTTGAGCTCAGGCCCGGTATCAGTGCTTTTGATGGCCGCCATGTTGTCATGGCGGCTCATGAGGCCATCAGCCCTGCTCTTCTTCCGCCTGCTTGCGGATAACGTCAGCAATGCGCTGGGCATAATGATGCACTAACTTGCGATCCTCGCCTTCAACCATCACGCGGATTAAAGGCTCCGTGCCGGACTTGCGCAGGAGCACGCGGCCCTTAGCGCCCAGCTCGGCTTCCACGGCCTGCACTTCCGCCTTGACCTTGGGATCGGTCAGGGCATCGAAGCCGGCGGTGAGGCGGATGTTGATGAGTTCCTGCGGCAGCATCTGCAGCGGGGCGGTGAGCTCGGCCAAGGTCCTGCCTTGGCGCAGCGCAGCCTTTAAGACCTGCAGCGCCGAGACAATGCCGTCGCCGGTGGAGACGTAGTCCAAGCAGATGATGTGTCCGCTGTTCTCGCCGCCCAAATGCCAGCCCTTTTCAAGGAGGGATTCCATGACGTAGCGATCACCTACCTTCGAGCGCACAAAATCAATCTGCCGCTCCTTTAAGGCCAGCTCCAAGCCCAGATTCGACATTAAAGTCCCTACCACGCCGCCGTGCAGCTTGCCCTGCTCCTGCCTGTCGGCCGCAATAATGTATAAAAGCGCGTCACCGTCTAAGAGAGTGCCTGTGCTGTCTGCCATCATGACGCGATCGCCGTCGCCGTCAAAGGCGATGCCTAAGTCGGCCTTTTCAGCCAGCACCTTGGCAATTAAGGCCTCAGGGTGGGTCGATCCCACGCCGTCATTAATATTGACACCGTTGGGGGCAGTGCCGATGGTGATGACCTGTGCGCCTAATTCCTTAAACACCAGGGGGGCGACATGATAGGTCGCGCCGTTGGCGCAGTCGAGCACAATCTTCAGGCCCTCTAAGGACAGCCGACCCGAGAAGGTGCTCTTGCAGAACTCGACGTAGCGCCCCGGAGCATCGTCCTGACGGTAAGCGCGTCCTAAGGCGGCGGGATCGCTTAAGGTCACTTCCTTATCAAGCTCCTGCTCAATTTCATATTCAATCTCATCGGGCAGCTTAGTGCCTTCCGCCGAGAAGAACTTAATGCCGTTGTCGTAATACGGATTGTGCGAGGCGGAAATCACCACCCCCAGGTCCGCGCGGAAGGCTTTAGTCAAATAGGAGATGGCCGGAGTGGGCATCGGTCCTAACAGAACGGTTGAGATGCCGGCGGCGCTGAAGCCTGACTCTAAGGCTGCCTCCAGCATATAGCCTGACAAACGGGTATCCTTGCCAATAATGACGCGCCCGCCCTGACCGCGGGATAACACCTTGCCGGCGGCCATGCCCAGCTTCAAAACAAAATCCGGAGTAATCGGATAGACGCCGACGCGCCCGCGCACGCCGTCAGTGCCGAAATATCTGCGCTTAAAATCGCTCACTTAAAAACCTCATGCCAAAATATCGCAGTAAAAGTCGGGGGGTATTATACCGGCCCTAATCCTTCTTCTTGCGCAAAAAACGCTTGACGATAAGCTTGGACAGCCGGAAAGGCCGCGCGCTCTTGGTACAGGCCTGCCAGGTATCTAAAGCTAAGGCCAGCTCGCCTACCTGCGTAGTGCGCACGATATTAACCCCGGAGTCCACGCCAAAAATGGTCAAAGCGACGGCTGCAGACAGGTTGGCACTTAAGAACGGATCGCTCTGCGGGATCAGCCGCGGCACTGCAGCGGTCAGCGGCAGCGCAAAGCTCTTGAAGGTATGCAGCCGGCCCATCATCTTTAAGCGGTATTCAATCGGGGCGCGCATGCCGATGGTGGGATCGATAAGAATGGCCGAGCGCGGGATCTTAGCGTTCAGGCAGGCATCAATGCGCTCGTATAAAAACTCGGAGACCGCACCTGTCGGATCGGTATCCTCTTCAAATTCAGTGTGTTGATCAAAGCACAGGCACACGGGGAGCTTTAATTCAGCGATGGTCTCGATGGCTCCGGGCGCGCGCAGCGCATTGGGATCGATGATGATGTCGCAGCCGGCCTCAGCTGCCGCTTTCATCACCTCCGGGTGCACGGTAGTCACCGCCGCTAAAAGCTTAATTTCAGGAGCGGCCTTTAAGGCCTTAAGCTGAGGAATGATGAGAGCAAGTTCATCTGCCGCTGCGGCAAAGCCCTCCGGAGCGCTGAGGCCCAGTTCAATAAAGGTTGCGCCTAATTCCTGGATCTCGCGGGCGCCCGGAACAATATCCTGCACCGCTCTTAGATCAAAGGTCCCCATGATGGCGGGGCTGTCCATCTCGGTCACGCCGTTTTTCAATCTCAGCTTCATAAAATATTCTTGTGCCCTTATCTGGTAAAAAGCAGGACAGCGCCTGCAGAAGCGTCCGAGCTTATTGTAACAGCCCAAAGCAGACGCAGCGCGAAAACTGTGCCGCAGGCGCCTAAAGCTGTGACTTAAAGCGAAGATCTGCAGGCACAAAAATGCCCGCAGGTAAACCAAGTCTTCCCGGCTTAACTGCGGGCGCAGCTTAAAGACGGACTTTACTTATTTTCTCCGTCGTTCTTCTGCTGCTCTTCCTGTTCCTGGCGCTTGGCCTGCTCCACAAAAGGACCGTACGGGCGATTACTCTGCGGTTCCTGCTGCGAAGGCTCTGGCTTAGGCGGTTCAGGCTGCGTCGGCGGCTCAGACTGAGTCTGCGGCTGTGCAGGCTGCTGCGGCGTACTGCCGGTACCGCTGTCAGCGCGATTATTCGGATCGGCGGTATAGACGGCAGGAGCGCGGCACGGACGGCGGGCCATCAGATCGTCTATCTGCTCGGCATCGAGCGTCTCATATTTGAGCAGCGCATCCTTCATGGCCTCCAGGATGTCCTTATTCTGCTCCAGAATTTCCTTAGCGCGCGCATAGCAGGAGTTAACGATCTCCGAGACTTCCTCATCGATGATGAGAGCAGTCTTATCGGAAATAGACATGGTCTGCGTGGTGCCGCCGCCTAAATACAGGGCCTTTTCATTGTCCTGATCAAACTGCATCGGCGGCAGACGTTTGCTCATGCCCCAGCGGGTTACCATCTTGCGGGCAATGTCGGTAGCGCGCTCAATATCATTGGATGCGCCGGTAGTCACCGCATCATCGCCGAACATCAGGCCTTCAGCAATACGGCCGGCAAAGAGCGTGCAGATGTTGGACAGCAGATACTGCTTGGACTGCGAGTAGCGATCCTGCTCGGGCAGATACATAGTCACGCCCAGGGCGCGGCCGCGCGGAATAATCGAAACCTTGTAGACCGGATCGTGATCAGGCATTAAGCGGCCCACAATGGTGTGGCCGGACTCGTGATAGGCCGTGTTGATGCGCTCATGCTCGGTCATGGCCATGGAGCGGCGCTCCGCACCCATTAAGAGCTTGTCTTTGGCCAGTTCAAACTCGTGCATGGTGACGGTGCGCAGGTTGGCGCGCGCGGCAGCTAAAGCAGCCTCATTTACCAGGTTGGCCAGCTCTGCGCCCGAGAAGCCCGGCGTACCGCGGGCCAGTACTGCCGGATCAACATCGGCAGAGAGCGGCACCTTGCGCATGTGAACTTTTAAAATCTGCTCGCGGCCGCGCACATCCGGCAGACCGACTACCACCTGGCGGTCAAAGCGGCCCGGGCGCAGCAGCGCCGGATCGAGCACATCCGGACGGTTGGTGGCAGCGATGACGATCACCGCCTCAAAGCCCTCAAAGCCGTCCATTTCGACTAAGAGCTGATTTAAGGTCTGTTCGCGCTCATCATGTCCGCCGCCTAAGCCGGCGCCGCGCTTGCGGCCCACGGCATCGATTTCGTCGATGAAGATGATGCACGGAGCGTTCTTCTTGGCCGTCTGGAACATATCGCGCACGCGGGAAGCGCCCACGCCTACGAACATTTCAACGAAGTCAGAGCCTGAAATTGAGAAGAACGGCACCTTGGCCTCGCCGGCAATAGCGCGGGCCAGCAGGGTCTTGCCGGTACCCGGAGGACCTACCATTAAGACGCCGCGCGGAATGCGGCCGCCCAGCTTGGAGTACTTTGACGGATCTTTTAAGAAATCCACCAGCTCCTCGACATCCTCTTTGGCCTCATCACAGCCGGCCACATCAGCAAAGGTGGTTTTGACCTGATTTTCACTTAAAAGTTTGGCCTTGCTCTTGCCGAAAGAGAGCGGATTGCCCTTGCCGCCGCCCTGCATCTGACGCATAAAGAAAATCCACACGCCGATGAGCAGCAGCATCGGGAACCAGGACACCAGGATGGACATCAGCATCGAAGGCTCCTCCGGACGCGTGCCTGAGGCGCGGACGCCGTGCGAGAGCAGGCTGTTTAAGATCTCGCCGTCATGAATCGGCATCACGGTAGTGAACTGCTCACCGGTGCGCATAATGCCGTTGATGACCTGCCCGTTGAACACCACTTCCTGCACCTGATCCGATTGGACCTGCTGCACAAAGGTGGTGTAGTCCATAGTGCGGCCTGTGTTATCGCTGGTATTAAAATTTTCAAACAGCGACATCAGGATCACTGCAATTACCAGCCATAAAATAAGGTTTTTTGCCATTGCCTTTCCTAATTTTCCAAGAAATCTGCTGACACCGTCAGATCTTCAGCGCCGGGGGCGATGCCGCTTAAGGGATGGCCCTTAAAGCCGACAGCGACCATATACACCTCCGCCGAGCGATCGCGCGAGGCTGCGGGCTTTCTGACCTTCACGGCGGTGAAATCCTTCTTAAGTTCCGCCAGAAACTCCTGCGACCCCTGGCCGGTAAAGACCTTAACCACAAAAGAGCCACCGATTTTAAGCACGCGGCGGGCCATGTCTAAAGCGAGCTCAGCCAAAAGCATGGCCCGGGGCTGATCGATGGCCTTGGTGCCCGACATATTGGGGGCCATATCGGAGAGCACTACATCCGCGCCGCCGCCGATTAAGGCGTAGAGCTGGTCAAAGACTGCGTTGTCGCGAAAATCGCCCTGTAAAAAAGTCACGCCGGGGATGGCGCGCATGGGCAGGATGTCGCAGGCGATAACCTGCCCCTGATCGCCGACGCATTTGCGGGCCAAATCAGACCAGCCGCCGGGAGCAGCGCCTAAATCGACTACTTTAAAGCCCGGGCGAATGAGCTTGTCCTTTACCTGCAGCTCGTCCAATTTAAAGCTGGCGCGCGAGCGCAGGCCCTGCTTTTGAGCTGCCTTAACGTAAGGATCGCTGAAATGCTCCTGCAGCCAGCGGGTAGAACTGGCCGACCTTTTCTTTGCGGGCAAAATATCTTCCTATTAAGTATGCTGAGCTTTCCGGCATCACAAGGGCCGGAGTTTCAGTGCACCATTATACAAGAGCGCATCTGTTATAATGACAAAATAAGGCCTTGAGTTCATAAATCAAGGTCTGGTGCAATTTTTCATCACTTTACACCATTGATAAGAGGAAATAAGAGCGCTTTATGCCGTTAAATTCCCGTCAGCGCCAATTTTTAAAAGGACAGGCGCACAGCTTAAATCCGGTCGTCATGCTGGGCAATGACGGCATCACAGAGGGCGTCATTAAGGAGCTTAACAGCTCGCTTGATCATCACGAGCTGCTTAAAGTACGCGTAAACGCCGGAGATGCCCGCAAGGAGCAGGCCGAAGAGCTCGCTGCTGCGGTTAATGCTGAATTAGTGCAGCTGATCGGGCGCGTGGCCGTGCTGTTCCGGCAGAAAAAAGAAGACAGCCGCTTTATTCTGCCGCGCTGATCTGCTCTAAATCGTCTGTTTTTCAAAATGCCGTCCTGTGCGACGGCTTTTTTATTCAGAGCCCGGGGAAGCGGCTTACTTCCTGGATCTTAAAGTCCGGGAAATGATCTACGAACTGCACGGTAAAATCCGGGAAGCTGTCCACCAGCTGCCATTGGCCGCAGTCAGCGGGAAAATTCTTCACCCACTGCACTTTAAGATCAGGGAAATGCGCGGTTTTCTGGATCTTAAAATCAGGAAAATGATCCACGATCTGCACCTTGCCGTACAGCGGCACGCCGTTGAAGGTGCAGCTGCTGCTGACCGAGCCTGCCTGTGCGGCGCTGCTGCCTGCTGACAGCAGCACTGCACTCAAAACAGCTGCGCCGGCGCGGCTTAAATAATGTCTGCTCATCCTTACTTTCCCCCTTTCCTCGCGTCTCCCTGTTATCCAGCCGCATTAATCCCCTGCGATGGCGCAGCGTCAATAAGCGATGAAAAAGCAGAGCGCGCGGGGATCAGGTCTTAAAGCTTCAGCTGATGTACTCAACCTTGATGATGTCGTAGGTGACCTGTCCTTTAGGAATGCTGATGGTCACTTCGTCATCCTCCACCTTGCCTAAAAAGCCCTTGGCAATCGGAGTCTTGTAGGAAATGAGGTTATGCGTGATGTCGGCCTCGTCCTCGCCTACGATCTTATAGGTGATCTCTTTGTCCGTATCGACATTGAGCACGGTGACAGTGCAGCCGAACACCACCTTCTTAGACTGACCGGCAGCGGGCCTCAACTTAGTCACATCGATCACATTGGCGCTGGCCAGCTTGCTCTCAATATCCTTAATGCGGGCCTCGCATAAGCCCTGCTCTTCTTTGGCAGCATCGTATTCGGCATTTTCGCTCAGATCGCCGTGGCTGCGGGCCTCAGCGATAGCGGCCACAATACGCGGACGCTCTACGGTCTTTAAACGCTCTAACTCTTGACGCAGCAGCTGCTCGCCCCGCGGAGTCATCGGAGTCTGTTCCATAAATCTGTTCTCTTAAAAAAGGAAAAACGCCTGAAAGGCGTCCTGTGTTTAATTTAAAGCCATTTTAGCACAGCAGCCGCCCGCAGGGGCGGCCGCTTCAGCGCTTTAGTGCGCCAGGTCATCCCAGAAACGCTTAAAGCCCTTTAAGATGCCTTCCTTGGGGCGGTGATCTTCCCTGGCCTTAGCCTGACTTGCCGGGTCTGAGCTTTCACCGTTTAACGAGGCCTCAAAGCGGCGCAGCAAATCTTTCTGCTCATCAGTAAGGTTAACCGGGGTCTCCACCACTACGCGGCAGTACAGATCTCCCTTGCTGTATGAGTTCACCGACTGCACGCCCTTGCCCTTAAGGCGCATAGTGGTGCCGCTCTGCGTCTCAGGCTGAATGGTCACATTGACCTTGCCGTCTAAAGTAGGCACCTGCACCTGCCCGCCTAAGGCTGCGGTGGCGATGCTGACGGGCAGTACGCAGTAGAGGTTGTTGCCGCGGCGCTCAAAGATCTCATGCGGCGCTACTTCCACATCTACATACAGATCACCGTTAGGAGCGCCATTGACGCCCGGCTCGCCCTTGCCGGACTCGCGCACGCGATCGCCGGTGTCCACGCCGGCCGGGATATGGATCTCCACGGTCTTAGAGGTCTTGACGCGCCCGGTGCCGCCGCAGGTCGAGCACGGATCTGAGGGTACCTGACCGGTGCCGTGACAGTGCGGGCAGGGCTGAGCTACGCGGAAAATTCCCTGCTGGCGCATCAGCTGACCAGTACCGCGGCAGTGCGGGCAGGTAATCATCCTGCCGTTTTTGCTGCCGGTGCCGTGGCAATCCGGGCAGACATCCATGAAGCGCAGGTTGAACTTCTTCACCACGCCGCGCACAGCTTCCTCTAAGGTCAGCTCCACCTGTACGCGCATGTCGCGGCCGCGGTTCACCGCCTGACGGCGGCTGTGGCTGTCAGCCTGCTGCTGGCCGAAAATATCGCCGAAAATATCGGAAAATCTGTCCCCGAAAATATCGCCGAACGGATTGCCGCCGCCAAACGGATTGCCGCCCGCACCGCCTGCCCCTGCGTTCAGGCCGTCAAAGCCGAACTGATCGTAAGCGCGGCGCTTCTGCGGATCAGAGAGCACCTGATAGGCTTCATTAATTTCACGGAACTTGTCCCCGGCGTCAGGATCTTTATTGTGATCTGGGTGATATTTGATGGCAAGACGCTTAAAGGCGCGTTTGATAGCTGCCTCATCGGCATCCTTAGCCACCCCCAGCACCTCGTAATAATCTCTTTTGGCTCCAGCCATGATAAGTCCTCAAATCAGAATAAACATCAAAGGCGGTTCACCCGCCCTTAGCCGTCAAGCCGGCGGGTTCTGTCCCGCCGGCTGTCGTTTTTTTATTAAAGCTGTTTTTACTAAAGCTCAGGTTAAGGCTTTAAGGCCGATTACTTCTTGTCGTCCTTAACTTCCTCAAACTCCGCATCGACGACGCCGTCATCACTGCGGCCGGACTCGCCTGCACCTGCGCTGCTGCCGGAGCCTGCGGACTGCTGAGCCTGCTGCGCCTGGGCCTGAGCCTGAGCGGCCTGCATTAAGCCCTGAGCGGTCTCCAGGACCTTCTTCTCGGCAGCCTCAATCTTGTCCTTGTCGTCGCCGCGGATAGCCAGCTCCAATTCAGCGATAGCCTTCTCCACGCTCTCCTTGACGGAGGCCGGAACATTGCTGCCGGCATCATTGAGCTGCTTTCTCATGGCGTGCACGGTGGCATCGGCGCGGTTGCGGGCATTAGCCAGCTCCTCAAACTTCTTATCGTCAGCCGAGTGCTCCTGCGCCTCGCGGACCATGCGCTGAATATCATCATCAGACAGGCCGGAAGAGGACTGAATGGTGATCTTCTGCTCTTTGCCGGTGCTCTTATCCTTAGCAGACACATGGATAATGCCGTCGGCATCGATATCGAAGGTCACTTCAATCTGCGGCACGCCGCGCGGAGCCGGAGAGATGCCCTCTAAGTTGAACTGACCTAAGGACTTGTTGTCAGAAGCGCGCTTGCGCTCGCCCTGCAGCACGTGAATGGTCACGGCCGGCTGATTGTCCTCAGCAGTAGAGAACACCTGCGACTTCTTAGTAGGAATGGTGGTGTTCTTCTCAATCAAGGTGGTCATCACGCCGCCTAAGGTCTCAATGCCTAAGGAGAGCGGGGTCACATCAAGGAGCAGCACGTCCTTCTTGGTGCCGGACAGCACGCCGCCCTGAATGGCAGCGCCGATAGCCACGGCCTCATCGGGGTTCACATCCTTACGCGGATCCTTGTGGAAGAAGTCAGCCACCAGCTTCTGCACCATAGGCATGCGGGTCTGACCGCCGACTAAGATCACGTCATCAATATCGGACACCGACATGCCGGCATCGCTTAAAGCAGTCTGCACCGGCACTAAGGTCTTCTGCACCAGATCCTCGACCAAAGACTCCAGCTTGGCGCGGGTGATCTTGATGTTGAGGTGCTTAGGACCAGTGGCGTCGGCCGTAATGTACGGCAGGTTGACGTCGGTCTGAGTGGAGGAGGACAGCTCAATTTTGGCCTTTTCAGCAGCTTCCTTCAAACGCTGCAGGGCCAGCTGATCCTGACGCAGATCCACGCCCTGCTGGCTCTTGAACTCCTCAACTAAATAGTTGATGACGCGGTTGTCAAAATCCTCGCCGCCCAAGTGGGTGTCGCCGTTGGTGGCCAGCACTTCAAAGGTCTTCTCGCCGTCCACTTCATCAATATCGATGATGGATATATCGAAGGTGCCGCCGCCCAGGTCGTACACGGCAATCTTCTGCTCGCCCTTGCTCTTATCCTCGCCGTAGGCGATGGAGGCGGCCGTAGGCTCGTTGATGATGCGCTTGACATCGAGGCCTGCAATGCGGCCGGCATCCTTAGTAGCCTGACGCTGGCTGTCATTGAAGTAGGCCGGGCAGGTGATCACAGCCTCAGTGACTTCCTCGCCTAAAATGTCCTCAGCGGTCTTCTTCATCTTCTTGAGCACTTCAGCTGAGATCTGCGGCGGAGCCAGCTTCTTATCCTTTACCTCCACCCAGGCATCGCCGTTGTCAGCCTTGACGATCTTGAACGGCATGATGGAGATGTCGCGCTGCACCTCAGCATCGTCGTAGCGGCGGCCGATTAAGCGCTTAATGGCAAATAAAGTGTTCTTCGGGTTGGTAACGGCCTGACGCTTGGCAGCCTCACCCACCAGGATCTCGCCGTCCTCGGCATAAGCCACAATTGAAGGAGTAGTGCGGCGGCCTTCGCTGTTCTCCAGCACGCGCACCTTATCGCCGTCCATCACGGCCACGCACGAATTAGTAGTACCTAAGTCAATACCGATGATCTTACCCATCTTTGTTTATTCTCCGCTTTGAAGCTGCAGCGCTTGTACAAGCGCCCGCTTTGCTGTTAATTTCCTGTTCTGACCTCTACATGGAGCCGGGGGCTTTTTATTTCAAGCCTTAAGCCTCAATATTTATCACCCGCGGGCCTGCGGACTGTTCCTCTGCAGGCTTGGTCTCCGCCGGCACGCCCTTAGAGACGATCACCATGGCAGGACGCACCACGCGGCCGTTTAAGATAAAGCCCTTCTGCATCACCGCTAAGACATGATTATTCGGCACCTCCGGGGACGGAGCCATGGAAATGGCCTGATGCACATTGGGATCAAAGGCAGCGCCCTGCGGATTAATGCACTCGATGCCCATATTGCCCAGCTCCTTTAAGAGCAGCTTAATGGTGTTCTCCACGCCCTCCAGGGTAGCCTTAGCGGCCGGATCTTCACGGTTGGATAAAGACAGAGCCTGATCTAAGGAGTCATAGACCGGAATAATGGCCTTAACAAATTTCTCCACCGCAAATTTGCGCTCGCGCTCCACATCGGCCTCGGCGCGCTTTCTGATATTCTGAGCTTCGGCCATCACGCGCATCATCTGATCGCGCTGGTCTGCAGCCTGCCGGCCGGCCTCATCGAGCTTGGCGCGTAAAACCGCATTCTCCGCGGCTAAGGCATCCGCATCTAAAACCTCGGGAGCCTGCTCCTCAGTGCCTGCGGCCTGCTCATGCGGAGCGGCAGGTGCTGCCGCTTCAGCCTCAGCATCCTGAACCTTCGCCGGATCGGCGCTTTCGGGCATGTCGCTGTGCTGATAGGAAGCGTTGTTCTGGGCGTTGATAGCGTCCTGCAAATTCTGCTCTTCTGTCTGCATCTTGTCTTACTCTGCAAAAAAGAAACTTAACTGCCCCATAAATGGGGACAAAAAGCAGGCTTTCAAGAGATGGCTGCGCTTTTTTTGATCACCGCGCCGGCCGCTTCTGCAGAAAAAGCGCGGCCCCTGCGCTAAAATAGGCGCAGTTGGACGCACATAGAAAGGTTTTTTTACTATGCAGTTGAAGAAGACAGCATTAGCGGCGCTGCTTGCAGCCGGCGTTTTAAGCTTAGGAGGCTGCGCCTACCGCGCCGATCTGGCCCAAGGAAATTTCGTGGAGCAGGAGCGCGTTGATATGCTCAGATACGGCATGTCGGCCGCGCAGGTGCAGTATATTTTAGGCACCCCGATGCTGGTGGATCCATTTGACAACAGCCGCTGGTACTACGTGCACTATCTGCGCGAAGGCTGGAATGATCCGCAGATCCGCAACCTGGTAGTGCTGTTCTCAGGCTCCACCCTGGTAGATATCTCCGGCGACTTTGACAAGCCGGCCGATTTTATGAACAGTCAAAGTGGTCAGATCACCAAAGTCGATCTCCCGGCAGCCCCCGCTGAACCTGCCCCGCAGGCCATGGAGCCTCCCCCGCAGCCTGCACCTTTAACTGAAACGGCAGCCCCGCAGGATTAACCCGCCTTGCGCCTGCATCCATGGCGGACGCTCTGCCTTGTGAGCCTGAGCGTAGCAGCGCTGCTGGGACTTGCCGGCTGCGCCATTGAGGAAACCGACAGCGCCGAGCGCAGGATCAGTGAAGATGAGCTCTATGATCTGCGCCTTGAGGGAGTATCGCCGCTGCAGACTGCCTTTATGCAGGACTGCCTTAAATGCATCATGGGCGATTACTCTAAGCTCGATGAGCTGACAGCAAAGTTTACCGCCTCGCAGCGCGATCCCAATTTCCCCGAACCCTACGTGCTGCAGGCTTACGAGCCCAACATCCTCTTTGAAGCCTGCGCCCAGAAAGCCCTGCATGACGGCCGCCCTGAGCTCTTTAAAGCTACGGTCACCCGCGCAGGGCGCGCTGCACGCATTGCGCAGCATTTCTATGCCGCAGGCAATGCCGCCGACGGCGGCTTCTGGCTGCAGCGCGTCATCAACCTGCAGGGCGAGGCTCAGGGCTTAACCACCGCCGGGCGCATCTTTGCAGGAAATATAGATACGCTGGCAAGCGGCGCAAAAATGCTGGAGCAGGCGGCGCGTCTGGGCAGCCGCGAGGCTGCGCAGATCCTTATTTCTCTGACCAATCCGTCCTCTTCCTACTACCATAATATTCAGACGCAGCTGCAGGCTCGATCTCAGGAATAATCGTTAGTTCTGCACTGTACCGGCGCACAGCTGCCCGCTTTTTGCGCATCTTTGCCGTCACTTGAAATAGAGCTTTACAGCGCTGCGGCGCATCGGTTAATCTGCAGCTGCAGGCGCACGGGAATACACGGCGCGCCGTCCAGGATCAGTTCAAGGATATTTGGAGATTTTATGAACATGACAGCACAGTACAGCGCCCATTGCTGGTGGAAGCTCGCTTTCTAGCGGGCTGCTGTCGCTGCTGTGATGTTCGCCCGCTTTAAGCGGGCTTTTTTTTTCAGCCATCCATAAAGTCCGCTTAAAGCTTAAATTTTAAACAAGGAGACTTTAATGCGGACTTTAACCTTAGATGCGCGCTATCAGCCGCAGGTGCATGCCCTCTACGCTAAGGTGCGCGCCCCCTATACCATGCTCCTGGAGTCAGCTGAAGTAGCTGACAAATCCGGCAAGCAGAGCTTTATCGGGATCTCCTGCGCCCTCAAAATCGCCGCACAGGGCCGCACCGTGTATTTAATGCCGTTAAATCACAACGGCTCTTTAGTGTGCCGGGAGCTGTGCCGCACCCTGCCTCTTGCTGCCTGCACCCTGCCGCCCTTTTTATCTCAGGGGCAGGAGAGGCAGGGCTTTGCTGTAAGCTTTCCTGAAACCAGAGAGATTAACGAGGTCAAGCGCCTTAAAGATCCAAGTCCCCTGGATGTGCTGCGCGCAGTGCGTGAAATGTTTAAAGATTTTCCGCAGCTGCTGTTCACCGGGATGATTGCCTTTGACTACATCCGCAGCTGCGAGCGCTTTCCTAAGCTGCCCGACGAGCCTGAGCACTTAGATCTGTGCTGGTACTTATACGATTTAAGCGTCACGGTAAATCACATCCGCAGGACGCTGTCCATCAATCTCTTTGCCTTGGACGAGGACAGCTATGCCTCTTCAGGACTTAAAGCCCTCAGGCTCAAGAGCCTGATCGATAAGGAGGAATACAGCCTCAATATTCCAGAAGAGCAGCCTGCTCCGCACTTTACGCCTGATTTGGACGATGCGGCTTTTGCAAAAATCGTCGCGGCTTTAAAAGAGCATATCAGGCAGGGCGATATCTTTCAGGCGGTGCCCTCACGCTCCTTCTCCCTGCCCTGTCCGGATCCGTATTCGGCTTACTGCTGCTTAAAAAGCGCCAACCCCTCGCCCTACGCCTTTTATTTTGCAGACCCGGGCTTTGTACTCTTTGGAGCAAGTCCGGAGTTTGCACTAAAGTGCGATGCCCAAACCGGTCTTGCCGCCATCAGTCCCATTGCCGGCACGCGCGCGCGCGGATTGAAGGCTGACGGCAGCATTGATGCTGATCTTGATGCCCGCCTGGAGCTGGAGCTGCGTACCGATAGAAAAGAGATCGCAGAGCATTTAATGCTGGTGGATTTAGCGCGCAATGATCTGGCCCGCATCGCAGTGCCGGGCACCCGGCAGATCTCCAACCTGCTGCATGTGGATCGCTATCAGAGCGTGATGCATTTGGTCAGCGACGTCACTGCGCAGCTGCGCCCGGATCTTGACGCCCTGCACGCCTACGCCGCCGCAGCTAATATGGGTACGCTCTCCGGCGCTCCCAAGATCAAGGCCCATGAGCTCATCTACCGCTATGAAGGCCGAAGACGCGGCTTTTACGGCGGCGTGGTCGGCATTTTAAGCGCCGACGGCAGCTTTGATTCCTGCATCGTCATACGCAGCGCTGTAGTAAAAAACGGCGTTGCCAAAGTGCAGGCCGGCTGCGGGGTGGTCTATGACTCCGATCCGGCATCCGAGGCGCAGGAGACTTTAAACAAGGCGCGCTCGGTCCTGCTGGCCATTGCGCGCAGCAGCGCAGGCGAAACTTCTGACGCAGAAATTAAATAAGGGGAGCAGAAAAAATGGGCATTTCACAGATTTTGATGATCGACAATTTCGATTCCTTTACCTACAACTTAGCAGACGAGCTTGCCGTGCTCGGATGTAAGCTTACGGTGTTAAGAAATGACGTGCCGGTACAGACCGTCGCGGACACTTTAAAAGCGCTCAGCCGCAAAGGTCAGACCGCGCTGGTGCTCTCACCCGGTCCCTCGACCCCCTCCGATGCCGGCAATCTGCTGGCCATTATTCAGGACAATTTAGGCCGCTTTCCGCAGCTGGGCATCTGCCTTGGCCATCAGGCCATTGCCCAGGCTTTAGGCGGCACGGTGGCGCACGCCCCTGAGATCTGCCACGGCAAATCGTCGCCCCTGGAGGACATCAGCGGTCCGCTGTTTGAGCATGTGACCGCCCCGGTGCAGGCTGCGCGCTATCACTCCTTAGTCGTGACCAAACTGCCCCGGCAGCTGACTGCAGCTGCCTCAGTGCACGGTCTGTGCATGGCCTTTTACAGCACCAGGCTGCGTGTTGCCGGACTGCAGTTTCACCCCGAGTCGGTGCTGACTACCCAGGGTCGGCAAATCCTGCGCAGCTGCCTTGGCTTTCTGGGGGCGTAATTTGGGCTGCAGAGCCTGCTGCAGGGCCCTGCAGCACTGTTTTTTTTACTGATTTTTTAAACTGCGTCACGATAATTTTTATCGCTTTTGGGCTATACTTAATCCTGTTTTTTGCTTGCTGTTTTAAAACCCCGGCTCCCTGCCATCCGACCGGGAGGGCGGTTTTTAAAGCTTAGGAGATACACGTGGAAAAAATTCAAACTGACGTTGCAATCGTCGGTGCGGGCGGTACCGGTCTGCGCGCTGCTATCGCAGTAGCTCAGGCTAATCCCTCGCTTCGCATTGCGCTCATTTCCAAAGTTTACCCGATGCGCAGTCATACCGTTGCCGCTGAAGGCGGCGCTGCCGGCGTGATCCGTGATGATGACTCATATCAGAAGCATTTTGAAGACACGGTCGCAGGCGGCGATTGGCTGTGCGAGCAGGATGTAGTGGAATATTTCGTCCGCCACACCACTGAGGAATTGTTCCAGCTGGAGCACTGGGGCTGCCCGTGGAGCCGCAAGCCCGACGGCGACGTCAATGTGCGCCGCTTCGGCGGCATGAAGGTGCCCCGCACCTGGTTTGCCGCAGACAAGTCCGGCTTCCACATGCTGCACACCTTATTCCAGGCCTCCATTCAGTTCCCGTCCATCACCCGCTTTGACGAGCACTTTGCCCTTGATCTGCTGGAAGAAGACGGCATCTGCCGCGGCGTGGTCTGCTATGACCTGCAGAACGGCGTATTCCGTCAGATCAATGCCAAGTCCGTGGTAATCGCCACCGGCGGCGCAGGCCGCGCTTATGCCTTCAATACTGACGGCGGCATTGTGACCGGCGACGGCATCGCTCTGGCCTATCGTCACGGCGTACCTATCCGCGATATGGAGTTCGTGCAGTATCACCCGACCGGCCTTTTAGGCTGCGGCATTCTGATGACCGAAGGCTGCCGCGGTGAAGGCGGCGTGCTGTACAACAAGGACGGCTACCGCTATCTGCAGGATTACGGCTTAGGCCCGGAGACTCCGGTCGGCCATCCGAAGAACAAGTACATGGAATTAGGTCCGCGCGATAGGGTCTCCCAGGCTTTCTGGCAGGAATCCCGCAAGGGCCGCACCATTAAGTATCCTTTAGGCGAGGCTGTGCACTTGGACTTAACTCACTTAGGCGAGAAGTACCTGCATGAGCGTCTGCCGATGATTTGCGAGCTGGCTCAGACCTATTCCGGCGTAGATCCGGTCAAGCAGCCGATTCCGGTGCGTCCGGTGGTGCACTACACCATGGGCGGCATCGAGACTGACGGAAAGACCGCCACCCGCATGCCTGGTCTGTACGCTGCCGGCGAGTGCGCCTCCGTAGGTATTCACGGCGCCAACCGCTTAGGCTCCAACTCCTTAGTCGAGACCGTTGTTTTCGGCAAGGTGGCAGGCGACGAGGCTGCCAAGCGCGCCATGACCATGGAAGACTACGACAGCAAGGAGCTGGATCGTCAGGCAGCTGAAGCTGAAAAGCGCGCACTGTCCTTATTCGACGTACAGGGCGGCGAGTCGCAGTATCAGGTGCGCACAGACATGGGCGAGAGCATGGAAAAGGGCGTCGGCATCTACCGCGAAGAACCCACCATGAAGGAAACTATCGAAGTGCTCAAGAAGTGCAAAGAGCGCTTGAAGAAGATCCCGCTGACCGACCGCGGCCGCGTGTTCAACACCGAGTGGATGAACTTAATTGAGCTGGGCTATACCTTAGACTGCGCTCAGACCATGGTGTACTCCGCCATCAACCGCAAGGAATCCCGCGGCTCTCATCAGCGCCTGGACGGCCCGAACGGTGCCTACACTCAGCGTGATGATAAGAAGTATCTGAAGCACACTCTTGCCATCTTAAATAAGGAAACCGGCCTGCCTGATATTTCCTACAGCGATGTCAAGATCACTACCTTCCAGCCGGCCAAGCGCGTCTACGGCGCTGAAGCTGAAGCTGCTGAAGCTGCAAAAAAGGCCAAGGAGGCTGCTAAATAATGGAACAGTCGAAAAAAACCATGAAGATCACCGTGGTGCGCTATCGTCCGGAGCAGGACGAGAAGCCCTGGGAGCAGACCTTTGATGTTCCCTACATCCACGAGACTTCTGTCTTAGAGGCTCTTTTCTATATTAAGGATCACTTTGAGCCTTCCCTGTCCTTCCGCTGGTCCTGCCGTATGGCCGTGTGCGGCTCCTGCGGCATGATGGTCAACGGCGTGCCGCATCTGGCCTGCAAGACTTTCCTGCGCGACTATGAAGGCAAGAGCATGCACATCGCTCCGCTCGACAATTTCCCGATTGAGCGCGACTTAGTGGTGGACATCTCCGATCTCATCGAGAAGATTGAGCGCATTAAGCCCTACATCATCCCGGCTGAGAAAGATAAGAATATGCCGCTGACTAAGGCCTATCGTCAGACTCCGCAGCAGATGGAAGCATACCGCCAGTTTGCCCAGTGCATCAACTGCGGCTGCTGCTACGCTGCCTGCCCGCAGTACAAGCTCAATAAGGAGTTCATCGGCCCGGCTGCCTTAACCCTGCTCTATCGCTACAACATCGACAACCGCGATGGCGGCAAGGCTCTGCGCATGCCTTACTTGAATGCCGAGGAAGGCGTGTGGTCCTGCACCTCCGTGGGCTACTGCTCTGAAGTGTGCCCTAAGCACGTCGATCCGTCCGCCGCTTTACTGCTGGGCAAGAAGATGAGCGCCACGGACTACGTGATCAGAATGTTTAAGCCGGAGTAAGTACATGAGCGAGATTAAATCATATCGTAAGCCTTACACTCCCAAGGTGGAGTTTACCTGGTGGACTAAGGTTCCCTACCTGACCCGCTACATGCTGCGTGAGGGCACCTGCGTGATGGCGCTGTTCGTCTGCTGCGAGCTCTTACTGGGCATCTTCCTCTTTGCCATGTGCAATCTGGTTGATAACCCGACGGAGGCGGATGTCGCTCCGTACTTATGGTGGGTGAACTCCTTTGTGGGCAATCCGCTGGTGATGCTGCTGAACTTAGCGGCGCTCGGCGCAACGCTGTTCCACACCGTGACCTGGTTTGCCTTAATGCCTAAGTCAATGCGCGTGTTCATGAACAAGAACACCACCGATCTGGTGCCGGATATGTTCATGATTGGCGGTCTGTACGGCGCACTGGCCGGCTGCACCCTGGTAATCTTAGTTGTGGCCTTTGCCACTATTCCCTAATGGAGGTTGAAGATGCATTCACCGCGTTCTGATGAGCCTATTTACTGGCTGCTCTTTGGCGCCGGCGGCATGACCTTAGCCATTGTCTTCCCGGCTATTCTGTTAGTGCTGCTGGCAGCGGGCTTTGCCTCCCCGACCGTTGATTCCGGGCTGCTGTCCTTTGCCCAGGTCAAGGGTTTATTAGGCAATTGGTTCATGGCTCTGTGCTTAATGGGAACTGTATTCCTCACCATTTGGCACGCCTGCCACCGCATTTATCACACTCTGCACGACTTAACCGTGCATGTGACTAAACTGCACTTCTTCTTCTTCTACGGCTTAGCCGCAGCGCTGTCCTTTGCGCTGGTGGCCCTGCAGTTCTTAATTTACTGCAGGCTGTTCTAAGCTCAGCAAGCAAGGTCAGGGCGGGTTCATCCCGCCCTTGCTTTTTGTGCTTTTTAAGCTTGGTTTTTTCCTGCTTTTCCGCGCACAAATCTGCCCCAATTACAGTTGAACCTCCCCGAAAAGTGCCTCTTTTTGCTATAATGCGCGCGGCTTTAACATCATAAAAACTTAAGCGCGTAAGCGCGCGCACTGATATCAGAGGGGACACACAGTGCTGAAGAAAACCAAGATGGTCTGCACCATCGGACCTAAATCTGAGCAGCGTGAAGTTATGGAGCAGCTGCTGAGCCGCGGCATGAACGTCATGCGCCTTAATTTCTCGCACGGCGACTTTGAAGAGCACGGCGGCCGCATCACCAATTTAGAGGCCATCATGCAGGAGACCGGCCGCATCTTCGCGGTGCTGCTCGATACCCGCGGCCCTGAGATCCGCACCGGTACTTTAGAGGGCGGTCAGGACATTCAATTGGTTACCGGCCAGAAGCTTACTATCACTACCGACAGCTCGGTGGTGGGCAATCGCGAACAGATCTCGGTGACCTATCCGGATTTAGCCCGCGACTTAAAGGAAGGCGATACTGTGCTGCTCGATGACGGCTTAATCGCCCTGAAGGTCTTAAGCACCACCGATACTGCCGTGCAGTGTGAAGTGCTCAATAACGGTCTGCTCGGTGAAAAGAAAGGCGTCAATCTGCCCAACACCCACATCACCATGGCGTTCCTGTCTGAGCACGATAAGAATGATCTGCTCTTCGGCATCCGCCGCGGTGTCGATTTCGTAGCCGCTTCCTTTACCCGCAACCGCCGCGACGTGCTGGATATCCGTGAGTTTCTGGACGCCAACGGCGGTCAGGACATCAAGATCATCGCCAAGATTGAAAATCAGGAAGGCCTCGACAACTTCGAGGAGATCCTGCAGACGGCTGACGGCATCATGGTAGCTCGCGGCGACTTAGGCGTCGAGATCCCGGTACAGGAAGTGATCTTTGCACAAAAGCACATCATCAAGCGCTGCAATGAAGAAGGCAAGATCGTCATCACGGCCACACAGATGCTGGACTCTATGATCAAGAATCCGCGCCCGACCCGCGCTGAAGCCGGCGACGTGGCCAATGCCATTCTGGACGGATCCGATGCCGTAATGCTCTCCGGTGAGTCCGCTAAGGGCAAATATCCCATAGAGGCCGTATCCACCATGGCTACCATCTGTGAGCGCACCGATTTGGAAGTAGAGCCGCGCATGAGCCGCGCTAAGCTTGCTAAAGAAGGTACTGCCGCCATTACCGACGCTATCTGCATGGGCGTGGTTGAAGCGTCCGAGAATTTGAATATTCCGCTTATCGTAGTGGCAACCGAGCACGGCTCCTCGCCGCGCGCGCTGCGCAAATTCTTCCCGCACGCCTACATCTTAGCGCTGACCCCGCACATGAAGACGGCCCGTCAGCTGTGCTTAGTGCGCGGCGTGATCCCGCAGCTGGTCAACCGCATCAGCTCTACTGACGAGTTCTTTGCCTTAGGCAAAAAGCTGGCCCTGGAGACCGGGCTTGCCAAGCACGGCGACAACATCGTCATGGTGTCCGGCGCTTTAGTGCCCTCCGGCACCACCAATACCTTCTCTCTGCACACCATCTAAGAGCAGGCAGCAGGAGAAGGAGCAGGCGGCCTTATGCCGCCTGTTTCATTACTGAGCCAAGTTTTGGCCGCAGGATTTACGCTGAACTTAGCTTAAAAACAGCTCCAGAACCGTGTTAAGCATTACTGTCCCCTGATCGGTAAGTTCAATCTGTACATCATGAGATGCTGCCCCAGGGAGATCTGTAAGCTTAACTAAGCCCCGCTGAGCTGCCAGCTGCAGCTGCGGCAGGGCGCAGGCAGCGAAATCAAGTCCGGTTAGTGCGGTGAACTCACTGCCCCGCCACGGCTCCAGCAGACGCAGGCGATTGAGCATAAACTCAAAGGGCAGAGCCGCCGCATCGGGCTCATGCCAAATCCCATCAGGCCGCTCGCCATCCGGACATGCGGCATTGTGATCGGAGATCTGCGCTTTAATGGGCCTTAAAGCAGTAGATTTAATGTACTCCTGCGGCTCAGCAGGATTGGCGCGGCGCAGGACTTTAAGCTCCGCCGCGCTCCCCACACCCGCATTTCCGCTTAACTTTGCAGCTGCATTGAGCGAAGTTATTTTGCCGTGCGCTCCAGCGCCGACTGCCAGATAATCGCCGAAGCGCCAGTAGTTTTCATTGTGCCGGCAGCGCGCCCCCTTGGTAAAACCTGAGATCTCATAGCGGGTAAAGCCCTGAGACTTTAAAAAGTCAAAGCCCTCACTTTCGATATCGGCTAAGGCATCTTCATCAGGCAGAGCCGGCGGATGCGCGCCGAAATAAGTATCCGGCTCTAAGGTCAGCTCATACCACGATAAATGCGAGGCGCAGCAGCAGGCCGTTTTTAAGTCATTTAACGCCTGCTCCACAGTCTGTCCCGGCAGACCGTGCATGATATCAAGGTTTAAGTGCTCAAAGCCCGCCTTTAAAGCTGCCGCGCAGGACTGACGTGCGGTCCTGCCGTCATGAATACGGCCGATGGCCTGCAGCATGGCATCATCAAAACTCTGTACGCCGATGCTCAGGCGATTGATCCCCAAATCCCTTAAGCTGCGGAAAAACTCAACTCCAGCCGCCGTTCCCGGATTTACCTCCAAAGAGATCTCGCAGTCAGAAGTCAGCGGTACCTCCTGCTGCAGGAAGGACATTAAACGGCTGAGCTCAGTGAGGCTCCACAAAGACGGCGTGCCGCCGCCGATAAAGATAGAGCTGATCTCCCGCCCCTGCAGATACGCCAGCTGGCCCTGCAGCTCTGATATCAGGGCATCCGTATAAGCCGCATCGGAAAGCTTTGCGGCGTAATCTTTTTTAGGATAGGAGTTAAAGTCGCAGTACGGGCATTTACGCCGGCAAAAGGGATAATGAACGTACAGTCCGACCGGTGGCAGTTTAAACAAGCGGGCTGCGCTCCAACAGCGCGCACAGCTTCATCGCAGCGCGCGCACGATGCGAGATTAAGTTTTTAACTTTCTCGGGCAGCTGCGCGGCAGTAAGACCGCGGCCCTGCACTAAAAATAGAGGATCATAGCCAAAGCCCCCCGTGCCTAAAGGCTTAAAGCCGATATGCCCCTCCCAGACTTCAACTGCAGTTAAAGGCAGGGGGTCGTCAGGGCCTCTCACTAACGCCAGCGCGCAGACGTAGTGCGCAGAACGCTGCTCCAACTGCTTGTATGGTGCCAGCTGGGCTAATAACTTGTCATTGTTAGCCTCGTCATCCCCATGCACGCCGCTGTAGCGCGCGGACATGACACCAGGCCTGCCGCCTAAAACATCGACGCAGATCCCAGAGTCATCAGCAATGGCCGGCAGACCGGTCTCAACTGCCGTATGCCGCGCCTTAATCAGCGCGTTTTCTAAAAAGCTGCGCCCGTTTTCTTCAGCATCCGCGACGTCATATTCCTTTTGAAGATGGATCTCAAAGCCCAAGGGGCCTAAGAGCTCATTGAACTCGCGGGCTTTGCCGGCATTAGAGGAAGCCAGCACTATGATCTTTTTGTCTGCCATAAGTATTTCCTGTTCGCTCCAAAGCCTTACGGGCGGACTGGCATACCTGCCCTAACGCCTCTTCAAGACTGGGGTGATAAAAATCAAAAGCGCAGAGCTCTTCAACTGTGAGCTCCTGCTCCATGGCCAAGGCTAGAAAATGCGCTAAATGCTCCGCCCCTGGAGCGCAGATCTCAGCGCCTAAGGGCCGATGCGATTCTTCGTCGCAATAGAGGCGCACAATGCCGCCTTCAGCATGCATCAGCCGGCTGCGGCCTTCATTCAGGCGGGTTTCCGCCGCCACAAAGTGATGGCCCGAGCGGGCACGCTCCTTCATCTGCTCTAAAGATTTGCCCACCATGGCAAGCCCCGGGGAGGTAAAGAGCATGTTAAGGGGCACCCGCGGCTTTTCCTCAAGCAAATAAGGAAAGCGCGCGGCGTTTAATCCGGCCAAAGAGCCCTGCCGTCTGGCCTTGGCGGTACTGAACCCCAAATCGGCTGCATCGCCGGCGGCAAAGATGTGCGACTGCGCGGTCTGCATGGTGCGCTCATTGACCGTGAGCATGCCGCGCTCGTTAAGACCTAAATCCAAAGCTTTTAAATTGAGCTTTTCTAAATTGGGCTTGACCAAATCGGCGCATAAAACCCGCTCCACCTGCAGATAGTTTTCATGAAAGCTTTCATCAAAATAATAGATGCCGCAGCCATCCGGGGTCTTCTCGACGGCAGTGAGCTCGGATGACACCTCAAAGGCAAAGCTCTGCTGCAGCAGCTCGCGCGCCGCGGCGGTCACCTGATCGTCGGTAAGCTGCCAGATCTGACCGTTGCCGAAGACCGTAACCTCGACGCCCAGGGCCGCTAATGCCTGGCCAATCGACAGCCCCACCATGCCGCTGCCGAAGACCGCCATGGAGCGGGGCAGCCGGTCAAGCTCAAAGAAATCTTTAGAGGTGAGGACCCCGCCCAAGCGCCCTACTTCAAAGGGGATTAAGGGACTCGCGCCGACCGCAATCACTGCGGTCTTAAAGGAAATGACATAATCGTCATCCACCGCCGCACGGGTGGCATCTAAAAAGCGCGCCGTGCCCATTATGCGCTGCGTATCAGGGATCTTATAGATAAAGGAAAGCACATCGGTAGTAGAGCGGGCCCGCACCTGTCTGAGCGAATTTAGAACCTCACTGTTGTCCACTGCAGTGTTGGCAAGGCTCAGACCAAAAAGCCCTGCTCGCGACAATTGCCGACAGCAGTTTCCGGCCTCCTGCAGGAGAACGGTTGGGATATCGCCGCTGCGCTGCGCCGTGGTACCTAAAGGTCCGCGCTCGACGATGATGCAGAACGCCCCGGCATCAGAGGCTGCTTTATAAGCTGCCAAGCCCGCGCTGCCGGCGCCGATAATCAGCACGTCGCAGTCTAAATGTGCAGGTGTACTTTCCATGAAAACCTCAAAACTATGAATGCGATCTTAAAAGCAATGCGGCTAAATAGCAAATATGCCCGGGGATTGTGCCCCTGATTTGCTACACTTAGGCAAACAGCTGTTCCAACGGGAATTACAAGGAGTAATGATGACAGCAGAAGAGATTTTAAGCCGCATCCCGCAGTATCAGGGACTGATTTTTGATTTAGACGGCACCTTAGTTGATTCCATGCCATGGCATGTGGCAGCCTGGCAGCAGGTGTGCCGCGAGCACGGCTTTGAAATTGGACCTGAGGTAATTTACCAATACGGCGGCATGGCCAGCAGCGGTATCACCGAGATCTTTAAAATAGAAGGACACGATGTCGGCGATCCTGCCGCGTTCACTGCCCGCAAAATTGAGCTCTACCGCATGCATATTGACAAAATTCAAACCTTTGCTGAGATTGAAAAGATTCTGCGTGAAGCTAAGGCTCGCGGCCAGCGTGTGGCGGTCGGCACCGGCACCCAGCGCGTCAATGTGAATGATCTGCTGGCCGTGCATCACTTAAGCGAGATTGTGGATGCGGTGGTGAGCTCAGATGATGTGAAACAGCACAAGCCCAATCCTGACACCTTTTTAAAAGCGGCGGAACTGATGGGACTGGCCCCTGAAAACTGCCTCGTCTTTGACGACGGTCCGGTCGGGCTGCAGGCGGCGAAAAACGGCGGCATGGACTGCGTCGAAGTGCTCAAAGGAAAGCTCGTGGGCTTCTACCCGGCACATTAAGCGGTTAAGCTGCAGAATAATGCTTTTCTGCAGCTTCAAACTTTTCAGTGCTTCTTGCTGTCGCTCAGAGAGAAATGCGGCGGGGCGGCATTACCCTTTTTTAAGGACAAAGTGGAGATCTTGTCTTTATAGATAAGCTGCTGTCTGTCCTTGATGTCCTTGATGGAGATTGTGTATTGATCGAAGGCTTCGATCACGCCTTCAAATTTCACTCCCGTAATTAAAAATACGCAGACTTGAGCCTTAGTGTCTACCAGCCACTGCAGGGCTGCATTCTGCCCTCCGTCGAGCATAAATGCGGAAGATAAAGATCTCTTGCCGCTCTTTTGTACATCAAGGTTTTTCTCTGTAGCTTGACCCTTATTCATCGTTGCCTCTTTGATTGTTATTATTCTCAGGCGTTTGTTTGTTTCAGCCGAGCTCATGCTCCGCACACTGCAGCTTCAGCGGCCCAAAAAACGGCGGCAAAAAAAGTTACAGTCTTAACTAAGATACAAGCATTGCTCTAATTAGTCAAAGGGTACACAGCTTATTTCTCAGCTTCCGCAGACTCTCAGAGAAAAAGTGTGCGTCCTATCAAGGAAAAGGTTAATTGGCTAAGTTTATGATAGCTTGGAGATTGATTGGGCCAAAGCGCGACTTTCAGAGTTGAAAAACCCCATTAAAGTCTATTCCTGCAGGAGCTTCTACCTTTGAAGGAAGAGGCTTTATCGGCAATTTGAATCTCCGAAAGTCGATTTATTAAAGAAGTGATGCTGGGGCGACCGGAGTCCATCCGCCTCTTAGGCAGGAGTGGTTGACTTTGTATTCCCCTGTATTTGTCAGCACATAGCTTTTGTACACACCTGAAAGGCAGTGTACAAAGAGTGTACAAAGCGCTTTTTGGGTGTGTACAAACGCCCGCCCGCATTACTTTTATTACTTCTTTGCCGCGCGAAGTAATCGGCCGTTTATGGGTATTTTTTCGTAATAGTGTACAAAAATAGTGTGCAATCAGTGTACAAACGGCGGGATAAGCCGGGCACGACCGGGCACGGCAGATCGGCGCAAAGACGTATGGTTATGCGGTTTATGGATAATATTAACAGGGAATTGAAGAGCAAAAAAGGGTGCGTATATGGTACTTTGGTGCGCCTTAGTGGACTCGAACCACCGACCCCTACCGTGTGAAGGTAATGCTCTAACCAACTGAGCTAAAGGCGCAAATTGTTGATTTCTGAATGGTGCGCCTTAGTGGACTCGAACCACCGACCCCCACCATGTCAAGGTGATGCTCTAACCAGCTGAGCTAAAGGCGCGTTCAGAAAACGGTGCTCATTATAGCAACATTTTTTACCGTGGCAAGGGTTTTGTGATGTTTTTAACAAAAATTTTTAATAGTTTTAATAACTAATTGATTTTAGATAGAATAATTTATGCCAATAATTTAACTTTTTCTGCAGCCGCTTACGATGTCTTAACCTCAAGGCGCCGCTTATTTTGTCCTCTTCCCCAAATATGAAAGCGCACAGATCGCATCAGGACAGCTTTGCGGTATAAACCATGAAGTCTACGGCGCAGCGATCGCCATCCTCAGGGCCGAAAATCCCAATCTCAGTGCTTTGATAAATGCGCTTAAGCCCCATCACATCATAAAAACGGTAATTGCAGAATGTGTCGGTAAAGAGAAAACAGCGCTTAAGCCCCTGCGCCTCCATGGCCTGCAGCGCGCGGGTGAGCAGCGCACGCCCCGCTCCGACTCCCTGAGCTGCTTTGGCGGTCATCAGAAGCAGCAGCTGACCGTCGCAGCTCTTATCAACTTCTCCCCTTTCAGTGCAGACCTGCAGGCTCTTGATCTGGGCGCTGCGCTCAAAAACCGCATAATCGTACTTGAATGAATAACGCGCAAGCTTAAGTGCCCAAAAGGCCAGCTTATCGACGAGATTGAGCACCAAGCGCGTCAGCAGTCCCAGATGCCGTGCAGAGTGCGCGTCTGCGCTGTCAGGATAAGCGCAGAAGGCCGTTCCGACCACTTTTCCGTCCATGACCGCGCACCAGCCCGCTGAAGCGTGCAGAATGTGCTTTAAGGCATAGCGCAGAGACAGCAGGTGCTCTTTGAGCTTAAATAACGGCGCACGCTCATCAGAGAACTGCCACACCGTAAGCTCCAGAGCGCTCAGCGCCATTAAATCCTTTAGTGGTCTTACCGGGCGGATCTCAATTGCCATGCTTCCTCACTGCTTTTTCCTGATGTCAAAATAACACAGGCGCTGAAAGTAAGTCTCAGCGCCTGCATATGTTTTAAGACATGATCCAAGCCCTAAGGCCCTGAGATCTCTTTTGATGAACCGCACGCTTACTTGCCACGAGCGCTTTAAGCGTGCGCGGCCGCTGTCTTCAGCGAATAACCTGCACCAAGGATCTTCCCGAGCATGTCCGCAGTATCACCAGCGAGCAGAGGCAAGATATCCCTGCTTGAATTCATTGCAGCGGCATAACAGGCGCAGGAGTGCCTGCGCTTACGCATGAATTACGCAGCCAAAGTTAAATGTTGTAGATCTCCAGATCTTCATTAGCCTCATTCCAAGCCTTATCGGCCTTGGCATCATCTGAGCGCTGCTGATCTAAGTAGGCAAAGTACTCCTCATCTACGCCCGGAGTAATGTAGTGCCCGGTAAAGACGGAGGTCTCAAACTCAGTCAGTTCGCCGTTCTCCTCACGCACTGCGTCTTCTAAGTCCTCTAAAGACTGATAGATTAAGGCGTCGGCGTGGATCTGCCTGCAGATCTCCTCCTTCGTGCGCCCGTAAGCGATGAGCTCTTTGGCCGTCGGCATATCGATGCCGTAAACATTAGGATAGCGGATCTCGGGAGCGGCTGAGGCAAAGTACACCGCCTTAGCGCCGGCCTCATGAGCCATATCTACAATCTGCTCTGAGGTGGTACCGCGCACGATGGAGTCATCGACAAGCAGGACCTTCTTGCCGGCAAATTCAGCGGGGATCGGGTTTAATTTATTGCGCACCGACTTCTTGCGCTGCTTCTGTCCCGGCATAATGAAGGTGCGGCCGATATAGCGGTTCTTCACAAAGCCCTGACGATACGGTTTGCCTAAGATGCGCGCGATCTGCACTGCGATATCGCAGGAAGTCTCCGGAATGGGGATCACCACATCGATGTCCAAATCCTTGTAATCACGCTCGATCTGGCGGGCCAGCTTCGTCCCCATGCGCACGCGGGCAGCGTACACCGACACCCCGTTCATCACGCTGTCAGGCCGGGCAAAATAGACGTACTCAAAGATGCACGGCGTAAGCTTGGGATCATCGGCGCAGATGGCAGTATGCAGCCGGCCTTCCTTGGTGATGAAGATAGCCTCACCCGGACGTACGTCGCGCTCGAGCTTAAAGCCGGCTACATCCAGGGCTACGCTTTCAGAGGCCACCATGTACTCAGTGCGGCCGTTCTCGCCGATGCGGCTGCCTAATACCAGCGGGCGGATGCCGCGGGGATCGCGGAAGGCCACGAGGCCCACCCCGATAATTAAGGACACTACCGCATAAGCCCCTTTGATAATGGAATTGACCCCGCGCACGGCCTTGAAGATCTCCTCAGGAGCAGGCCTGTCGGCGTCAGAGCACTGCGTCAGCTGCCAGGCAAAAACGTTTAATAAGGTCTCAGAATCAGAGGAGGTATTGACGTGGCGATGGACCTTAGCGCACAGCTCCTGCAGCTCGCGGGCATTGGTTAAATTGCCGTTGTGGGCCAGAGCAATGCCGTAAGGCGAATTGACGTAAAAAGGCTGAGCCTCAGCCGCCGAGGACGAACCGGCGGTAGGATAGCGCACATGGCCGATGCCGATATTACCTCTCAAGCGGCGCATGTGCTTCTGCTCAAACACATCCTGCACCAGGCCGTTGGCTTTGCGCTGTCTGAAATTATCGCCGTCCAGCGTCACAATGCCCGCGGCGTCCTGGCCGCGATGCTGCAGAACGGTCAGCGCATCGTAAAGGGCTAAATTAGCCGGCTCAAAGCCGACAATGCCGACTACACCGCACATGTTATGCTCCTGAAGTCAAGGGGGTGGAAAGATAGAGGAAAAACCAATTGACAATTCGCTGCAGCTCCGGAATAAAGAGCGAGTCAGCAAATATAGGCTTATTCATCAGTGACGTTAAGATGCCGAATTTAAAGCCGATCTGCAGCAGAGCTAAAATTGCGCAGACAATCAAAATGCCGCGCAGAGCTCCAAAAGCCGCGCCTAACAGCCGGTCGGTGCCTGAAAGGCCGGCCTTAGTTACCAGGGAGCGCAGAATGTTGCCGCAGGTACCGATGACCAGCAGCGTGGCCATAAATAAAATAAAAATGGCCAGCGCATTGCGCGTCAGCGCATCTTCAAAATAGGTAAGCTTGAGCGCAAGGGCGCCGTAGAACTTGCCCGTCACCATGAAGGCCCCGGCCCAGGCCGCAAGGGAAATCGCCTCGCGCAGAAAGCCGCGCCATAAAGACAGCAGGGCCGATCCGCCCATCACTGCGAGGATGGCCCAGTCAGCTGGTGTCAGCATGATTACTTCTGAACAGGACGCAGCACGTCCATGCCGTCCATGTAAGGTCTTAAGACCTCAGGTACAGTCACAGAGCCGTCCGCGTTTTGATAATTCTCCAGCACCGCCACTAAGGTGCGGCCCACAGCCAGCCCGGAGCCGTTTAAAGTATGCAGAAGTTCAATCCTGCCATCCCTGCGGCGCACACGGGCCTGCATGCGGCGGGCCTGGAAGTCGGTACAGTTCGAGCAGGACGAAATCTCGCGGTAGGTGTTCTGCGCCGGCAGCCACACTTCCAAGTCGTAGGTCTTAGCTGACGAAAAGCCCATGTCGCCGGTGCACAGAGTGATGACGCGGTACGGCAGCTTTAAGGCCTGCAGCACGCTCTCTGCGTCGCGGGTCAGCTGTTCTAAGGCCTCCCAGCTGTCCTCAGGCTTTACGATCTGCACCATCTCGACCTTGTCAAACTGATGCATGCGGATCAGGCCGCGGGTATCCTTGCCGGCAGAGCCGGCCTCCGATCTGAAGCACGGAGTGTGAGCAGTGATCTTAATGGGCAGCTGATCCTCCGGGATGATCTCGCCGCGCACTAAGTTGGTCAGGGGCACCTCGGCGGTCGGAATTAAGCAGAAATGACGATTAACGTCATCACCGTCCGCGTCTCCGTTGAGCGAGGTGTGGAATAAATCTTCACCGAACTTGGGCATCTGGCCGGTGCCGTACAGCGAATCCAAGTTCACTAAATAAGGCACGTACATCTCGGTATAGCCCTGAGTCCTGCAGTGCAGATCGAGCATTAAATGTACTAAGGCGCGGTGCAGACGGCAGATCGCCCCGGACATCACGGCAAAGCGCGCACCGGAGATCTTGCGGGCATTGGCAAAATCGAGCATGCCGAGGCCTTCGCCGATGGCCACATGATCCTTAATCTCAAAATCAAAATTCGGGATCTCGCCGATACGGCGCACTTCCACATTGTGAGTCTCATCAGGTCCGATGGGCACGGACTGATCCGGCAGATTGGGGATCGTAAGAGAAATTTCCTTAATCTCAGCGAGCACTTCATCCTGCTCTTTCTTCACTGCCGTCAGCTTGTCTGAAACTGCAGTCACTTCAGCCTTAATGGCAGCGACGTCCTGACCTGCCTTGATGGCCTGACCGATGGACTTGGACAGACTGTTGCGCCTGGCCTGCAGATCCTGCGTGGCCACCATTAAATCCTTGCGCCGGGACTCTAAGGCCGTAAGAGTTTCAACGTCTAAGTGATAGTTGCGCGTCTCCAGGCGTGCTGCAGCTTCCTGAATGTCGCCGCGGATATATCTTGAATCGAGCATAATGTCGTGTGCCGTAAATAAAAATCTGAGACAAGAGGGGATGTCTGCCCCCGCTTTTTGCGGGTGCATTTTACCATGTTTGCGCGCTTCTTAAGCGCGCCGCATACTAATGTTTCAGCTCACGGGAAAGTTTCACTGCCATGCGCTCGGCATGGCCCTTTTCGTAGCGCGGCTCGTCAGCCTGAGCATCCCGTTCTTTCAGATAAGCCTGCTTTTTGGCAAGCTGAATTTCAAAGCCGCGATCTGAGGGAGTGTAGTAAGTGCGTCCATCGAGCTCCTCCGGCATAAAGCACTCGCCTGCCGCGTAGCCACCCGGATAATCATGGGCGTAGCGATACCCTTGATGGTAGCCCAGCTCATCCATAAGCTTAGTCGGCGCATTGCGCAGATACAGCGGTACATCAAAGGACGGCAGTTTAGAAGCATCTTCTTTAGCCTGCGCAAAGGCCCGATAAAGCGCATTGCTCTTAGGCGCCAGCGCTAAATACACCGCAGCCTCGGCAATTGCGCGCTCGCCTTCAGCAGCTCCCACTCTTTCATAAATATCCCAGGCGTTAAGCGCCACCTGCATGGCGCGGGGATCAGCAAGTCCCACATCCTCAGTGGCAATAGCAAGCAGGCGGCGGGCAACGTAAAGCGGATCTCCGCCGGCGCTGATGATGCGCGAGTACCAGTAGAGAGCTGCATCAGGGGCCGAGCCGCGCACCGATTTATGAAAAGCCGAAATTAAATCGTAATAGGCATCGCCGCCCTTGTCGTAATGAATCAGCCGCCGTCCAGCCACCGCCCCTACCATGGCGAGGGTCACCATACGCGCGCCGTCTTTCGTCGGGGCTGCTAAATCGGACAGCATCTCCAAGGTATTGAGCAGATAACGACCGTCTCCATCAGCCAGTGAAATGACCGCGTTTCTGACCTTCACATCCATCTGCAGATTTAAGGACTTTAAACCGCGCTCTGAGGTCAAAGCCAAATCAATGAGATTGGAGAGCTCTTCCTGACTGAGCTTTTTGAGCACATAAATGCGGCAGCGTGATAAGAGCGCGCTGTTGAGCTCAAAAGAAGGATTTTCAGTCGTCGCCCCAATAAAAATGATGGTGCCGTTTTCAATATGCGGCAGAAAAGCATCCTGCTGCGCCTTATTAAAGCGGTGCACTTCATCGACAAATAAAATGGTGCGCACCCCGCGCGCTTTGCGCAGCGCCGCCCGATCGACCGCCGCTCTAATATCCTTAATGCCGACAGTGACGGCTGAGATCTGCTCCAGCACCGCATGCACCGTGTGCGCAATGATCAAGGCGAGCGTGGTCTTGCCCACGCCCGGCGGCCCCCAGAAGATCATGGAGTAGGCCTGACCGCGCTCTAAGGCCTGACGCAAAGGCTGCCCCGGCCCCACTAAATGACTCTGCCCGATGTAGTTTTCAAGGCTGTAAGGACGCAGGCGGGCTGCCAGCGGCATGGCCTCTAACGGCAGATCGTCAGGTTTAGATGCGCCCTGCGTTTGAGACTCTGATGCCGCATCAAAAGCCGCAAAGAGATCATTTTCAGCGCTCATCTACGATCTCAGCATCCGGAGGCACCGTGCAGACAAAATCTGCGTCTGCAGCTTCAAAGGCCGCATCCTGCAGCTCGTAGCGGCTGCAGTTGCCGTCAGCAAAATAAACATCGGCGCGAGTCAGCATTTTGCCATCAAAAAAGAGCACCGCCCGCACTAAAGCGGATGGTCCGGAAGCTGCGGCAGTGCCCTGCCTGGGCACAAGGCGATAGCTCCTGCCCTCTTTTAACTCCGTGATCTCATAATCCTGCCATGCCGGATTGTTTTCGCCCAATAACAAGGCAAAGGGCGAAGAGGTTAAGGCGCTTAAAGGCAGGATCGATAACTGATTTACGAAGGCGTCAAAATAATAGACGCCGTCACCCAAGGTGTAGAGATAAATCTCATCGGGCGTGATGGTATGCAGCATCAGCTGCTGCGGACGGCGCAGCGCTAAACGTCCGGTGGAAGATGACAATTCCACTCCATTTCTATCCGTAACGCTCTGACTGAAATCCGCGGCAAAGGCCTGATAAGCGTTAAGCTTCTGTGCCAAAGGCTCAGCCTTAACAGAGTTCACTGCGGTATTTAAACTTAAAACGGCCAAAGCCGCGGCACCTAAAATCAGTGTCCGCGCCTTGGTACTTTTAATGTGCGTTTTTTCCTGCATCTAATGACTTCTCAGGTTTGATTTCACTTGGGGCCGGTTTGGTCGAGGTCCGTGATGCCGTCTGCGCCGTTAAGGCGGCGTAGATCTTCTCAGCCCGTGGATAGCCGATGGCCAATCTGCGCTTCAGTTCCTCCACCGGCATCGGAACTTTGTTATCAGCCAGGTACTGTTCAGCCACTTTCGCCGCCAGCTTCATTAAAGGATCCTGACAAGGTGCAGCCGGACCACCCTGCTGCTGTACTGCTGCATCTTCCGGCGCACCTTGAGGGAAAGCAGACGGTTCCGGCACAGGATTAACTGACTGCTCCGGGACAGCCGGATCGACAGAGGCTGCCTGAACCGGAACATGCGGCTGCACTTGAGCGGAATTTTCCTCATCACGCTCCTGCGCTGCCTGCTGTTCAGGCATCATCGGGACTGTCTGAGCACGTGCGGATTGGTGCGGCGCATTGTCAGGTGCGGCCGGTGCAGCAGGCGGCTCAGGTTTGAGATCAGCCAGCATCTGCAGATCCCCCTGAGAATACCAGGCGTGGGAAATCTGCTGCACCTCAGCTGCCATCACCATGGCGCTGTGCGCCCGGAACAGCTGCCTGCTGTTAAAGCCGCAGCCCCGGCACAGCATATCTCCCTCACCTAACAGCTGCTCTGCACCGTAAGCTCCGGCCAGCTGCGCCGACCACTGCGCATCATGCGTGCGCATGAGCAGACGCGACGGCATATAAGATAACAGCTGCTCAGGCAGCGGCTGACCATTGCCCTGCTGCAGGGCCAGTACGGTGTAAAAGCCTAAAGAAGGCGCCGCCGCGTAAGGAGTTAAAAGCTCCGCTGCCTGCGGCTGCTGTAAAAAAAGCCCATCCGCCGACATCAGGACGATATAAGGCAGGGGCTTTAAATCAGGCGCACGCAGACGCTTATTAGGATTTTTCGGATCGGGCTGCCATAAAGGGTCTGACAGCGGCGCACCAGCAGCAGCCGCATCCCTGATGCGCAGACTGCAGTCATTAAAGCGCCGCAAGCCTAAGGCAGTAAAAAGCGCACTGCGGCGAGCGCCCTCCTCATGCAGCAGGCGCAGGGCAGCCAGAGCGCCCTGCGGATCTGAGAGTGCATTGACCACCGGACAAAGCAGGTGCGGCAGCCTGGAGTACGGGCTGAAAACTCCGCGCGGACCGTCAATTAAGACTAAGCGCAGCTGCTCAGGCGAGCATTTTAAAAGGAGCGACAGCAGGATCTGCTGCAGCAGGTTATCGGTCTCCGCCGCACTGTCGCCGGCCGCGAGAATATTCCCTGCAGACGTCAGGCAGCTGATGAGCTGACGTCCTACCGTATCGCATCCTAAGATTAAAGGCAGAGGCTCTGCGGAGTTGGCAAAATCCTGGACCTCGGTTAAGGCTCCAAACGGCAGCACGCTGCGGCGGGGCGCCGGAATTTCAATACTCAGCACCTGCGCGCTGTGCGGTATTACCCGCACTTTGGCTCGATCTAAATCCAAGGCCGAGCAGATATCAGGCAAAAGCCGCTCAAAAGAGCTGAGCTTTACATTTGGGGCTAATTTCACGCCGCAGGTAATGATCACGGGCCCCGCGGCATGACCTATCACGCCGGCAAGCCCGGTGTCTTTGAGGTAAGCGTTCAGACGCTCAGAGACTGATGAAGCGGCCTGCTGATCCCCCTTAGGCAGTGCAGCCGGGGAATTGAGCTCAGGGAGCTTCATTTCATCGGCCCCCTGATATACGCTCACACAGCTTACCGGGGCAGCCTGCAGGGGCTGTCCCCACGGCCATAAAGCTTTCAGGCGCGCCCCCCAGGACCGCGATTTATGCTCACCCATCTATAACCTCTGCTTTGCTGCTCTGCGCATTTTTCTATTAATCAGGACTCCAGCATTCCAGCGCGCTCCAATTGATTAAAGAGCTTTTTAGCACGCGGATAGCCCACTCCTAAAAGGGTCTGAATTTCGGAGATCGGCACCGCCTTCTGCTTGCGCTGATAGTACTCGCGCGCACAGGCCGCTGCCCTGTCAAAGAACGGATCTAAATCTCCTGCCGGCATGCCTTCCGCCTCAAAAGGATTTTCGGTCACGCCCTCTACAAACTCCGGTTCTCCATGCAGCCGCCATTCATCCACCACGCGCTGTACATCACTGTTAGTAACAAAAGCGCCGTGCGCTCTAAAGCTGGTGTTGCGGTTGTAGCCGTTGAACTTGCAGATCATGTCCCCGAGGCCCAGGAGGCACTCTGCGCCGGTCTCATCGAGGATGATGCGCGACTCGGTATAGCTCTGCACCGTAAAGCCGATGCGCGAGGGCATATTGGCCTTAATCACGCCGGTGAGCACATCCGCGCGCGGGCTCTGGGTCGCCAGCATGATATGAATGCCGCAGGCGCGGGACTTGGCGGTTAAGCGGGCAATGGCCGCTTCAGGGCTGTCGCCGCCCTTCTTGCCGCGGCTTGAGGTCTGCGCCATTAAGTCGGCAAACTCTTCAATTACCACCACGATATAAGGCAGCTCAGTGTATTCATTGCCGGCCTCATCACGCACCACCTCGCCCTTTAAGCGCGCTTCCTTAATAATAGCGTTGTACTCAGAAAGCTTGCGCACCTTAAAGGACTCAATTAAAGCGTAGCGGCGCTCCATTTCTCCGATGCACCACTGCAGCGCCATCGAGGTCTTCTCGGCCACATCAGTAATGACCGGAGTGATCAAATGCGGCAGATGATCATAAGGCTTGAACTCCAAGCGCTTAGGGTCAATCAGGATTAAGCGCAGTTCAGCCGGCGAGCGCTTTAACAGCAGTGAAATCAGCATGCTGTTAAGGCCGGCCGACTTGCCGGAGCCCGTGGTGCCGGCAATCAGCAGATGCGGTGCTTCAGCCAAATCCACAATTACCGGCCGCCCTTCAGTGTTTTCACCGAGGCACAAAGGCAGCACGGCTTTGGTGCCGGCAAACTCGGGACTGGAGGCTACCTCATGCAGAGTAATTAAACGGCGGCGCGGCGAGGGGACTTCCAGACCTGCGTAAATGGTCCCGGGCAGCGAGCTTAAAGCGCGCACCGAGTTGGGCAGGACCTTCAGCACGCGGCACAGATCAGTGACTAAATTCTCCACCGCCGAGAAGCGCACGCCTCTGTCCAGCTCTACGGCATAAGTAGTGATCACCGGACCGTCGCGCCATCCTACGATGCGGGCCTTTACATTAAAGTCCTGGAAGAAGGCATTAATGTTATTAGCCATGCGCTCGAACTCAGCCTTAGGGATCTCATCGCTCTTTTCAGGGGGCGTGAGCAAATCAACGCTGGGTCTCCAGGCATCGTAATAAGTCTTAGGAGCCGAAATCGAGCACAGGCTGCCTGAAGCGGCCTGCGCCGTCCCCGGAGCAGGCTCATCCGCCCCCTTGGAGTTGTCGGCAGTCTGCATATAAGAGGGCAGATTGGAGGTATTGCTGTTCTGTCCCTGCACGGCCATGCTCACGGACTGCGGCTGCACCGGCGCTTCAAAAACTGAAGTTTCAGGCGCTGACTCTGCCTGAGGCGCTGCAGTCTCAGACGCAGGAGGCATCTGAGATCCTGAGATGCTCTGAGGTTCAGAAGCCTCGGGAGCTGAAGCTGCGGAAGCCTCCGGAGCCGGAGAGGCAGAAGCAGCCTGAGGTGCAGAAGCTGTCCCCATCACTCCGCGGCTGGCCTGCGGATAACGCTCAGCCAAATCCTTTTCCGAGATATGCTCTTTATCATCCTTTAAAAAAGGCTCGCCGGCTTCCCCCTGCTGTGCGCTGACGCCTGCCGGCAGAGTATTCATTTCAAAACTCGGAGCCCGCGCCTGCTCCTGCTCACCCTTTATTAAATCATCAAAGCTTAAAATGCCGCTGTCGCCGGCGGGCACTGATTTTACCTGCACAGGTCCGTAGCTTTCAGCGCTGTCGGCAAGCTCTGCATCCGATGGAGCTGCTAAAGAGCCTGACGGCGCGGCTGCGGACGGCACTGCGCTCACCCCGGCATTGGGGTCGTACACCGCCTGCACGGCATTGATCGGAGCGGCCGGCCCAGGCATTCCGCCCTTAAAGATGTGAGTGTGCACCACATTAGGATCATCGACCTCAGAGATCTCAGCAGGCTGCACCTGCGGCTCATGATAGGTGATGACAGTGTGAGTCACATTATCCTCTTCAGACACAGCATCTGCTGAACCAGCAGCAGGATTACCTAGTATATTCGGCTGAGTCTGGTCAGCTGAGAGTAATGGACCTTCATTTTTAGTGATGATGGTGCTGACCGGAGCTTCGGCATTTTCCTGGCCGTAAGCATCAGTCTGCTGAGCAGCATAATCTGCCGGCGGCTCTGCCTGCGCTGCCTGCATTTCAGGGGGCAGACTGCGGGTAATAATAGTGGATACGCCCTGATCCTTATTTTCGGAGGCCGGTGCCTGCCCCACCGGTGCCCCGGTCGAAGTTAAAGCGATCACGCTCTCAGGCGGAACGGCCTGCACGGCGGCAGGAGACGGCGAGCTCACCATGCCTTCAGCCGGACGCAGGCTGCCGATGCCGGTCGGATCGAGCTCAAACGATCCTGATGCCGGTATGCCCCCTACTAAAGCTGCAGCCGCGCCAAAAGAAGAAGCGCCGGGCGGCACTTCACTCTCCCCAAAGCTGGGCTCGCGTCTGTCATGCGGTTCATGCAGCACGGCTGCAGGCTCCTGATTACTATCGGGCTGTGAAGAAGCAATAGAAGAATGAGAGTGATCAGAGTTCAGCGGCGGCTCAAGGCTGTGCTCAGCTTCAGAGCGCTTGAACAGTCTGCTCTTTAAAGCCGCCAAGCCGGTCAGCTGAGACTGAGACTGATCATGACCGGAAGCAGGGGCCTCTTGAGAAGCTGCAGCGGCAGCGGGGGCGGCTTCCGGAGCCGGCATCTCCCGCACCACTAGCTCCGGCTCTGCGGCAGAACGCGGCTGCTCTGCAGCTGCCTGGGCCCTGACCTTTTTGCCTCTAACCCTGCCTGCCAGGCTGAAGAACAGCGCGCCTAAATTTTCACACAGCTGCAGCGGATTCTGCCCGATAAGCAGGAAAAAGCCTATAGCTGCAAAGAGCGCAGCAACGGCTGTAGAAAGACCTGACGGCAGCAGCGCCTGCAGAATCAGATTTAAAAAGTCGCCTAAAATGCCGCCGGCACCGGTGCTGCCGCGGCTGCCCACAGCTGAAAACAGTGCAGTGCAGCCTAAAATAAAGGTATTTACCCCCAGGATGCGAAGCCCCACAGCAAAAAAGTCGATGGACTTAATGCGCACCCTCTGTAAAAAGAGCACCCAGCCTGAAAAGATCACAAATAAAGGCAGCACATAGGTAAAGCTGCCGCAGTAGTCAAATAAAAAGGCAATTAACCCAGAGCCCTGCGGCACTGGGGCGGCGGCAGAACCTGAGAGAGTGAGCTCGCCGGTTAAGGCCTGCGCATTAGTGCTGGTAAAATCCGCAAGCAGATACCAGCACCAGCAGGCAGCCAGCACCATGCAGACAAATAAAATCAGTTTTAAGCGGCTGAAGCCCTGAGCTTTGGGCGGATCTGATTTTGAGCGCGGCGACATGATAGCTCTGCGGCCCCCATCCTTATTCTTAATCGTAATCGGCAGAATATGCTGCAGTACCAGCTTTTAACAATGACGCCGCGAACATCCTGCGGCGTAAAGGCTTAAAAAGCATACCACAAATTAGATAAGTCCGCGCAGAGCTGAGCACAGGCAGCAAATGGGGTCGCTTAAAGCTGTTGATTTGCCCGTACAGGCTTTTATAATGCCTCCGCTGTATAAATTATGAGCAGTTAAGAGTTATTCAGAAGTAAGGAGAGAGACAGCCGCATGTTTCATCTTGTCCTCTATCGTCCGCAGATGCCGGAGAATGCCGGCAACGTCATTCGCTTAAGCGCCAACTTAGGAGCGCCGCTGCATTTCATCGGCCCCTTAGACTTCTTTTTAGACAATAAAAGAATGCTGCGCGCCGGCCTCGATTATCATGAAATTGCCAATTTAAAAACCCACACCTCTTTTGAGCGCTTTATGGAAGAAGAAAAACCGCCTCGCCTCATAGCCTCTACCACCCATGGCACCGTGTGGCACACTGACTTTAAGTTTGAGGACGGCGACTACATTATGTTCGGGCGCGAGACCTCAGGACTGCCTGCCGAGGTGATGGATCTGATTCCGCCTGACCAGCGCATCCTCATCCCGATGGTGCCGCAGAGCCGCTGCCTCAATCTTGCCAACTCCGCTGCCGTGGTGGCCTACGCTGCCTGGCAGCAGCTGGGCTACAGCGGAGCGAAACCCGTGCCGCCTTATGCAGGCTGACGTGCGCAAGGTCAAAAAATCAGACCAGAAAATGCATGGAAAAGCGCATGGGGACGCGATTTGTCAGCACAGGGCGCAGAAATGATGCTACAATAAAATCGTGATGAAAAACGCATTTTTCTTTTGATTATAAAAAACTTTTAAGGCTACTGCATTGTTAGATTTTCTTGTCGGCTTTTTTACTGAATACGGTTACTGGGCGGTTTTCGTCATTTTAGTTGCCTGCGGCTTCGGTCTGCCTATTCCTGAAGACATCACCTTAGTATCCGGAGGCGTGATCTCAGGCTTAGGACTCACTAATCCTCATTGGATGCTGGTGGTAGGACTTGCCGGCGTACTCTTCGGCGACAGCACCATGTTTATCTTAGGGCGCGTATTCGGCTATCGCGTGCAGCGCATCCGCACTTTCCGCAAGATCTTATCACCCCGCCGCTTTTCACAGATTCAGCGCAAGTTCAAAAAATACGGTCTGGGTCTGCTCTTCGTAGCGCGCTTCCTGCCGGGGCTGCGCTCCCCGATTTTCCTGGTGGCCGGCATGAGCCGCCGTATTTCCTATCTGACCTTTATCGCCATGGACGGTGTTGCCGCTCTGATTTCCGTGCCCATCTGGATCTATTTGGGATATTTCTTTGCGGACAACTTAGACCTGTTAATGGAATACGTCGGCGATGTGCAGAAGGTCATCTACTTAATCTTAGCGGCCATTGTGCTGGCTGCTGCCGCCGTTTATTTAAAGAAGCGCTTTCATGCCAGGATGGATAAGCACTTTGGAGATGAAACAGCTGCAGACAGCAGCGTAAGCCCTGCCGGAACAGCAGAGGCTGCCGGCAAAGCGGCTGATGTTAAGACCACAGCTCCTACAGCGCAGCCGCACAAAGATCAAACGGAAGCAGCTAAGCCCGCTGATGCAGATGCTGCTGACAGGAAATAAGCAGGAGCCTGCAGGCTGCGCCCAGGAACTCACCTTTGCCGCAGCTTCTCTGCACCTTTGGCAGGACAACCTCAATGACCTCGGACAGTATCACATTCTAAGGCAGGCAGACTTTTGAGTCCTGCTGGCCGGCATCCGCCTGCGGCAGGCTCCTCCGGCGATCTCTAACTGCATAGAAGCTGCGCTTCTGCGCATACATCTTCTGCTCAGCCTGCTTAATCAATGCTGAAATCGAAGTTACCGCAGTGCTGCTCTCAATGCCGGCAGACACATGATAATCATGTGCCAGCAGAGCCTTTGACAGCTGCAGACAGCTTTGCTGCGCCTGATCCGGGTGTGCGCCAGCAAGAAACAGCACAAATTCATCACCGCCGATACGGTAAATGTACTCTGTAGCAAATTCAGCGGAGATCGCGGCTGCCACCGTGCGCAGCATCCTGTCGCCCAGTTCATGTCCCAAAGTATTATTAAGCTCCCTCAGTCCGTTGGCGTCGATATAGACGCAGGTAAGGCCGCTGCGGTATTTGGCGTAAATTTCAGGCAGATCGCGCTCATAGCGATTGCGGTTAAGCAGCCCGGTCAGAGTATCTCTGTCTCCCTGCTCCTGCAGATCCTCCCGGTTTTTAAGGTTGCGGCAGAAGCGGCCCAAGCTGAAGCTTACGGCTTTGATAAAGGTCTGCTGCGGTGCTGCTCCCGGCATGCCGGTTACCGCCAGCATCCCGTAAAGACAGCCGTTGCTTAAATCTCTGACCGGCACCACGATAAGAGATCTCTGCGCTTTAAACTTGGTGTACGGCAGCACCGCTTCAATCTGCGCTGCCCCGGAAGCCTGATACCAGTCAAGCCCGTCTGCAAAACGCTGCAGCAGGAACGCCGGAGCCTCAATGCGCCGCGGCCGCATTTCTACCGCCATCCTGCCGTTCTCCCAGCGAAACTGCCTTAATATCCGCCTCTTTTCAATAATGAAGAATACTATGCCGGATGCCTGCAGCCAGCCGCCCAGTTTTTCGATAGCTGCCGGCAGATTCTCTGTCTTCTCATGCGCATTAAACAACAGCTGCTCAATTTCGTTAATGTGCTGGATCGTATCCAGACGTCTTTGCTTTTCAGCGGTCACCCGGCGCACATCGCGCATCATCCAGACAAAGAACAAAGCAAAGCACAGAAGTTCAAAGGCAAAGAAGTAATTCAGCCGCCGCTCAATGGTATCGGAGGTGGCAAATACCACCGACTGCGGCACCGAAATTGCTATCCGCCATTCATTAATGCGCATCGGCTGAAAATGCAGATACATATAATCGCCTATGGTTCGCGACACAAACAGAATATGGTTGACCTTACCATCCATCATCTGCTGCATTAAAGCCTGAGCATCGTAGCCCGGAGCCGTTTCCCTGTAGCCCAAATTCCAGATATTGCCCATTCTGCCGGGATGCCAGGTATCAATTAAAAAATCTCCGCTGTGAGCATCAATAAGGTACATAGCCCCCTTGCCGCCGTAAGGGGTAATGCCGCCTACTACCTGCAGATCCTTTATTACCACTACTCCGTAAAGCATGGCCGCCGTCCGCCCGCTGCGCACCACCGGTACATAATGGCGCAGCACATAAGCTTCAGGATCCAGAATATCAACATCGCGATCGGTAATATGTACGCTCTGAGCAGCTTCAGTTTGAAAAGAAAGCCTGCCCTGCACATCAACCCTTTTCCCGCCTGCAGTCAGCACCGTATCATCCGGCAGCAGCAGTTCCACCCGCGACATCAGACCAATGCTGTCAAAGGAATCAAGCAGCTGCCACAGCCTGGGTGATGCAAAATCAGAAAACTCTGCGATAACAGCAGCGAGTACCTGAAGCTGCTCTCTGTCATTGACTACCCCGCGCTCAATGTACTCAGCAATACCGGCAGCCTCGGCATGCAGTCGATCAAGACACTGTGCTCTTTCCATAGCAGTGATGCTGCGCATCAGCACAAAAGAAGCCAGCAGAATAGCTCCGATCATGCAGGCAGTGGCCGCCAGAGAACGGCCCCAGTGAATTTCATCCCGGCGCTTTGCGGTGAGCTGCCTCTTGAAAAAACGCATCATCTACTCTTCAGTGTTTTTCAGATGATAAAAAGTCAACTTAGGCTGCAGCAACAGGTCAAGGCCGCAGCCAGCCGCTGAAAATAAAATGTAAGACCTTATCATCTAAAAATCAACCGCAATCATGGTTCTCAGCTGACTTCAGTCCATAAGACAAACAAACACTTTCTCTTTCAGAAAAATGCAGGAATTGTACAAATTCTAACTCAGTAAGAGCACCGGCAAGTTCATGCATCCTGGACTAAAGATCCTGCCGCCTGTCAGAAATGACATACGCGTTTCAGCCCCAGCCATCTGCACCCTTATTGTGCATCGTCTCATAATTTTGCCTTTTAGTTCAAAAATGGCCAAAATGGGGCAACACTCATTTTCTTAGCAGGAGACCTACTCCATGGATCAGCTTACTTTAATAGTAAGAGAAATTAACTCCATTCTTTGGGGTCCGTGGTGCCTGATCCCGATCTTAGTCGGCACCGGCATTTTCTTTTCCTTTAAACTGCGCTTCATTCAGGTCCGCCAATTCGGCCGCGCCTTTAAGCACGTCTTCGGCGCTTTCTCCATAAACGGAGCTCATGCCGGCAAGCACGGCATGTCCTCCTTCCAATCCCTCGCCACCGCTGTAGCGGCCCAAGTAGGCACCGGCAACTTAGCCGGTGTGGCTGCCGCCATGGCCATGGGCGGACCGGGCGCAATTTTCTGGATGTGGCTGGCTGCCTTCTTCGGCATGGCTACCATCTGCGCGGAGGCCGTTTTGGCCCAGATTTACCGTACCCGCGATAATGCCGGCCACATTACCGGCGGTCCGGCCTACTACATCTCCGCAGGCTTAGGCAGCAAGTCCCTGGCCGCCATCTTCTCGGTGCTCATCATTGTGGCCTTAGGCTTTGTGGGCAACATGGTGCAGGCCAATTCCATTTCCACAGCCTTTGAAAGCGCCTTTATGATCCCGACTTGGGTCTCAGGCCTTTTCATCATCATGATCGCAGGCTTCATCTTTATCGGCGGCGTTAAGCGTATTGCAAGCTTTGCTGAGAAGATGGTGCCCTTAATGGCCTCGGTCTATGTTTTAGGCTCCTTATACATCGTCGTTACCTGCATCGATATGCTGCTCCCGGCTTTAGAGCAGATTGTCATCGGCGCCTTCAATCCGACCGCAGCCACCGGCGGCGTCATCGGTGCCGGCATTAAGGAAGCCATCCGCTACGGCGTGGCCCGCGGACTCTTCTCCAATGAAGCCGGCATGGGCTCCACACCGCATGCCCACGCTATTGCCCGCGTCAGACACCCGGCTGAACAGGGCTTAGCCGCCTTCATCGGCCTGTTTGTTGATACCTTCGTGGTGCTTAACGCTACTGCCATCGTGATCCTGGTAACGGGATCATTAGACGGTCAGGCTACCGGCATTGTGCTGACCCAGAACGCATTTATTAAAGGCATGGGCCCTGCAGGCTCCGGCTTCGTAGCGGTGTGCTTATTCTTTGCGGCCTTTACCACCATCATCGGCTGGTACTTCTTTGCCGAGCAGAACGTCAAATACCTCTTCGGAACCAGGATGGTCAGATCCTTCTCAGTAGTGGTGCTGTGCTTCTTAATGCTGGGCTCCTTCCTGAAAGTAGATCTAGTCTGGGAACTGGCTGATATGTTCAACGGTCTGATGGTCATTCCGAACATCATCGCTGTGATCGGTCTTTATAAACTGGTCGTGCGTGCGGTCAATGACTACGAAGAGAGCTTCCTTGCCGGCAAGCGCCCGATCTTCGGTCCAAGCGACACTTTAACCGGACGTTTTGCCAAGGTGCAGGCAAATTATCGTCAGCGCCGCAGGCGTACTAAAGCAGAGCAGTGATTCAGCGCTGAAGCTTTAAACGAATAAATGATGCAGAGTCAGGCTCCTTCATGGAGCCTGCTTATTATTAACGTGACTGCACTTAAAGCCTTGTTATCGTTAGGATTAATGGCAAGCTGCCGCAAAAGCGCTGAAATCGAGCACGAAACAAAATTTGCAAAATTACAGATTTTCGTTATAATGAGCCCGTTTTTGCCGAAGTGGCGGAATTGGTAGACGCAGCGGATTCAAAATCCGCCGCTAGTGATAGTGTGCGGGTTCGAGTCCCGCCTTCGGCACCAATCTCCTGTTAAAGTCCTTTATTTTTTCAATAGTTTAAAAATTCCCGTCGGATTTCGTCGGACAAGGTTCCGATGCTGCCGCAGCTTCCTGTGTCTTCTGCATATATTGCATGAGCTGCAGGATAAATCAGCTGCATCCAATTTGCGCTGATGCCAAACGTTGCCGCAGTATCAGCCTGCGCGCCTAAACAGACGGCCTTAACAGATCAAGATAGAGCCCCGCTGCTGTTCTGCAGCGTTTTTGGCGGTCTCCGCCGCATCTTCGGCGCTTTCAGCAGTAATCTCTAAAGACTGTCGACTGCACACCTCATTAAAGCAGATCTCGTCATTAACTAAAGCAGCTCCGGCGATTCGCCCCAAGCGGATCGCCATTGCGGTTGATCTGCTCGTAAGAGAGCTGTCTGATCCGCAGCAGTTGCTGATGATCCAAGCCATAAGAAAATGCAGCAGACACAAATGCGATCTGTTTGGTCTCTTATGCTATAGTTACAGTGCTCTTAAGCTTGCGCCGGGGGTGAAAAAAACCACCTTCAGCTGGGCTGGGTAATTGGGCAAGATTAAGAGTCCCAGCTTTTATGTTTACACTTCTCAATTTTTTATATTTCTAACTGCTTTGCAGCGCGTATATCGTTTATAATTTGATTGGCCCCTAAGCAGCTGGAAAAGACGGCAAGCCGACCTTTGAGCCGGCAGGAAATAGCGGAGGCCGCCAGATGTCCTTGCATAAAATTCTTTTTATATCCGCAATATAACAATCCGGCTGTCACACAGATCTGCTGCTGTCAGCTTGGACTAATTCCCCCTACCCTACCGTGATTTTGGCCGGTTCAAGCCGTTTGTTATCAGGATGATTGGGCAGCCTCGCAGGCTGTAAATACAGTCGCGCGGCATCAGCGTGCCGTGGATTTGAGAACATCAGCCCTCTACAATGCTTTTCTCCTGAGTATGCTCAGGATTGAGGCGATATCAGCCGCTGACGGCTCAAGCACCAAGAGCTGAGCTTCCACCATCTTCTGCGATGTTTACGAATCCACAGACCATTTCAATCCTGCAGCGCTTTGGTGCGCCGCTACTGTTTTGACTGTGTTTAAGTCTTAGCGCGCAGCAGATACAAAGCTAAACAGAAGAAGATTAAGGTCGGCAGCGCCGCACCTAATAAAGGCGGCAGACCGTAGACCAGCGCAAAGGGAGAGCCAAACTGATTGGCCACATAGAAAGCAAAGCCTAAGGCAATGCCGGCTACAATGCGCGCGCCCATGGTCATGCTGCGCAGCGGTCCGAATACCGTGGAAGCGGCTAAAAGCAGCATCACCACCATGGTAAAGGGCTGAGCTAATTTGTTGTACAGCTCCAGCCGGAAGGTCGCACTGTCCTGGCCATTGCCCTCTAAGTAACTGATGTAGTCCGCAAGTCCCTCTACCGTGAGATTAGCGCTCTTGACGCCCAGAATCTGCACTCGGTCCGGGTTTAAATGCAGCTGCCAGTTCTCACGCTCCAAATGCACAGGCTTTACCTGACCCGCTTCAAATAAAGTCTTATCCACATCGTGCATTACCCATGAGCCGTTTTCGTAGCTGCCGGTTTTGGCCTTGCTGACCGCAGCTAGATTGTCGCCGTTAAAGTCGTAGCGCACAATGTCCAGCAGAGAGTTGTCCGACATGGTATAGCGCACGCCGATAAAGGACGAGCCTTCACGGATCCACAGACCGTCGTAGGTGATGGAAATATTGCCGTTAGACGCATAACGGTTGTACTGATTGGCCGCATACTGTTCAATGCGCGGCACTAAGACCTCGCCCATAACTGCCACCAGAATGATCACCGGAAACACCAGCTTAAGTGCGCTCAATACAATGCCGGCCCGGGAAATACCCACGGACTGCATAATGATAAGCTCAGAACTGCGGGCCATCATGCCCAGACCGATCACGCCTCCCAGCAGTACCGCAATAGGAAAGAACTGTACAAAGATCCCGGGGAGCTGCAGCCCCAGGTAGCCGATTAAAAAAGTAAAGTCAATCTCGCCGCGGCCAATATAGCGCATCTGATCGATAAAGGTGATCAGGGCCACCAGGATTAACAGGAAAAAGGAAACCAGAATAATGGTGAAAAGCACCTGCTTGGCCACATACTTATCTAAGATCCCCATTAGTCCTCCTTGCGCTTAGCATCAGCGGGGGCATCAGTGCCGGCGATTTTGCCCTGAGCAGGCTGCGCTTTGTTTTCCGGACGGAGGAAGCGGCGCACATAGCGCTTAGGCAGATTGAGCGGGATGCCTACCAGGAGGGCAAATAAAAGCGGCACCAAGTACATGCCGGGATAGACCGGCAGCTGGCCGTGATTTATCAGATTGCGCAGCGACAGCAGGAACATGTAATAGGCTGCATAAATTAAAAGCGCCGGCATCAGTTTAGCAAAGCGCCCTTGACGCGGATTGACCATGGACAGCGGCACCGCAACTAAGGTCAGGACAAACACCGCAAAGATGGAGGAAATGCGCCACTGCGCCTCTACCTGATGCTGCCTATTGTCGGAGGTCAGCAGCTCCGAAGTCGCAAGGGTATCAATGGAGAGCTCGCTCTCGCGCCGCTCCTCTGCCGTAGTGACCGGGGCTTTAAACTCGCTGAAGTTCACCCGTCTGAAGGATCCAGCCTGCACGGAGCCTTCATAGCGCTTGCCGTCAAAGAGATAAAGCCAGCGCACCCCGTCGTCATCATCCTGCAGATAGCCGCGCTGAGCGGTAGTAATGGAGCCCTGATCGCGGGCAAAAGGAGTATCCATCACGTAAATCTGCGAGACGGTCTTCTCCTCTTCACTGCCCCCTACTTCATCGATATAGACGGTAAAACGCTCACCTAAGCTGACAAAGCGGCCGGATTCAATGGGCAGGAACTGCGGATTATTTTTAGCGTCCTCGGTAAGTTCTTCCTGCGCCCTTGCCGCCTCAGGCTGCAGCACAATGCCCACATAGCCGGTAATGGCGGCGGTGATGCAGGCAAGCGCCATGGTCACGCCCATGACATTGACCGGAGAGAAGCCTACCGAGCGCAGCACCACCATCTCCGAGTCGGAACAGATCCTGCCCAAGGTCAGCAGGACCGCCAAAAATAAGGTTAAAGGCAGCATGATCACCGCCACCTGCGGCAGCGCATACAAGGCCAGCGTTCCGATGAACTCTACGGGCAGCGATCCCACCGCCGCACGGCCGATGAGCCGGATCAGGCTCTGACACATGAAGACTGTCAGCAGGATGAGGAGGATCACCAGCTGCGTCTTAGCCGTTTCTTTGAAGATGTATTTGTAAAAAATCACCGGTTGCTACCTTGTGTCAAAGCCTGCCCCCAAGCGCGCAGCAGAGCGAGAGGAGCGCGCGGCGGAATAAAGGGCGCTCTGACCGCAAAATGCTGCAGATCCTGCAGCGCGCTGAATAAATGATCCGCCGGCAGGCGTACTAAAGCCTGCGCGCTCTGCTCATTTAAAAGCGGCAGGGCCTCCAGTTTAAAGCCCGCCTTATATTTTAACAGTTCGCGTACCAGCTCGCCTAACACCAGGACCTGTCCTTGCGCGGGAAGACTTGACAGCGCATCAATCAGAGCGGCATCCGCACCGCCCTTCACCGTCTGAGACAGCAGGCTCACAATCTCCAGGGCCTTGACGTCAAGGCCCTGCTCCAGGATTACCTCCGCTCCCAAGGGGGCCTGCGCGGCCAGAGCTAAAGCCACAGCCGCCTGCGGACCTTGATACCCCTTTTGAGCTAAATAAGCTGAAGCAATCTCCGGCTTAGGGTCTTTTAAGACAATCTTATAGGCGCGCGAGCGGATGGTGGGAAGCAGCGCATCCAGACTTTTGGCGGTAACAATAATTAAAGTCTGAGACGGCGGCTCTTCAAAGGTCTTTAAAATACTGTTGGCAGCACCCTCGGGCATAGTGTGCGCATCGTTAATGACTGCAGCCTTCCCCTGTCCCAAGGTATGCGACAGATTAATCCATTCAATCAGTCTGCGCGTACTGCCGATGCGCACCGAGCGCCGCAGCACTGCCGTATCTGAGGCGGTGAAAAAACCGTCATTATCGTGCATGGCCAGCGCCGGATTGGTGACCACATCCTGACCGGCATCCTCCTCATCCTTAGTGCTGGAGCGCACCATCAGGAAGTCGGGATTTGCCCCGGCTGCAAAAGTCCGGCAGCCCTCGCACTGTCCGCAGGCTCCGGCAGGAGATTTATTGGCGCAAAGATAAAAGCGGGCGCACTCTAAGGCCAATTCCATCACGCCGCACTCGGGACGGCCGGCGATGATCACGGAGCCCGGCAGTCTGCCCTGCAGGCAGGCCTGCGTGAAATCATTAAAGCTCTCTTTCAGCCACGGTTTGAGCATACCTATCCTTAAATTCTGCTGCCCTGCAAACTACAGGCCATTATAAGCGTTATCCGGCAAAAACAGTGACTCTAAGGCCGCGACAGCGGCCTTCCGTACCTGCTCAGGACTCTGTGCGCCGTCAATGACTTTAACGTAATCAAGCTGCGCTGCCGCCTCTAAATACGCAGCTCTCACCCGCTTGAAGAAATCAAGCTTCTCCAGCTCAAAGCGATCCTTTGCGCCGCGCTGCGACACACGGGCCATGCCGACTTCCACCGGCAGGTCTAAAAGCAAAGTAAGATCCGGTCTGAAGTCTCCGAGCACTGCGCGGCGCACTGCCTTAATGGTTTCCAAGGGCAGACCGCGGCCGCCGCCTTGATAGGCAAATGAGGAGAGATCGTGACGATCGCATAAGACCATCACCCCGCGCTCTAAGGCGGGGATGATCCTGGTCTTAACCAGCTGCACGCGCGAGGCGTACATTAATAAAAGCTCAGTCTCAGGCAGAAGGGGCTCAGACAGGTACGGACTTTTTAAGATCCCGCGGATCTTTTCGCCCGCCTCCGTGCCGCCGGGCTCGCGCAGGAGCAGCACTTCATGTCCCTGCTTCTGCAGCATCTCTGCCAAATACGCAATCAAGGTACTCTTGCCGGCCCCTTCAGTGCCCTCTAAGGTGATAAAAAGTCCGCGCGGTGATGCGTTCTGTATCTGAGCCTGACCTGCCATTCCATTAATGCCTTAAATAAATACGTTGAAAAACAATAAAGCCGTTAAAAAAATTTAAAACTACAGCTGCTGCTTTTTGTACTCGCGCACGTTTTTACGGTACTCCGCCACATTGCGGTTGTGCTGACGCAGCGTCTCAGCAAAATTATGCCCATCCTGCGGATCAGGTCCCTTGGCTACAAAGTACAAGGCCTTAGTGCTGCTCGGGTGCAGCACTGCCTGCACAGCATCCTTGCCCGGCATGGCAATGGGAGTTGGCGGCAGGCCGATACGCGTGTAGGTATTGTACGGAGTATCTTTTTCCAGCTGACTGCGCTTTAAAGGACCGCGAAAGCCAGGCTCCACCCCGTACATCACAGCAGGATCCGTCTGCAGCTTCATGCCCTTCTTCAGGCGATTAAAGAACACCCCGGCAATCAAAGGCTGTTCAGATCGCAGCGAGCTCTCCCGTTCCACGATGGAAGCTAAAATTAAAGCCTCGTACGGATCTTTGAGCATTTGCTTGTCAGAGCGCAGCGGCCACTCCTCCATTAAGAAAATAATCATGGCCCGCAGCGAGCGCTGCACAACAGCCTTGGCGCTGTCATCTTTAAAATAAGGATAGGTAGCCGGAAGCAGCAGCCCCTCTAAAGTATCCTTAGCGCCGCCTAAGAACTCCAGCTGCTCCTTGGTCAGCGTATCCTCCATGAATGATTCAGTCTTAGTAAAACAGTACTCAGCATCGTAGATTAAATCATCTGCCTGCTGCAGGCGCTTCTGCACTAAGGCCGTATTCATGCCTTCCACTAAAGCTACGGTAAAGGGCTTTACCTGCATGATCTCCCCTAAGGTCATGCGTCTTAAGATCTCGCGGACGCTTAAAGTACCGTCAACAGCGTATTTGCCCTTCTGTATGTGAGCAAGCTTATCAGCATTAAGCTTAACGTAAGCCCAGATCACGGCCTGATTGAACTTATCGCCGGCCAAAGCAGTGATGACATCACGGGCGTGCATTCCTGCCTCTAATGCAAACGGCTCAGCACGCGGAGGGACCGCATAATCATTTAAGGCTTTAAGCTGCAGGTAAAAAGCACTGCCTATCGCGATAACTAAGACCAAAGCGGCGGAACACAGCAGCTTTAAAAACTTAAAGCTGCTGCCTCGCGTGCGCTGCGGCTGTGCTGCCGAGGCTTCTGCTGCGGCGGCTTGATCCTCACTGCTCTTTTTTTCAAACTGAAACTTGGACTGCAGCTGAGCCTTCTGAGCCGTGTGTTTTTTATCCTGCGGCTTTTTACCCCGCGGCGCGGTAATCATTTAAAAATGGCTCCTTTGGTAATGAAAGGGAAGATCTGCCATGCATAACAGTGAAGCCACTCACTCGTACCGGTTCTCGCAAAATTCCGGCTGTCTTCTTCTGTGCAAGTACACAGGGCGCTCACGCATTATAACCTGACTGAACTGAAAATCTCCCGCCCTAAAAGAGCGCAAAAGTCCCGAAAATCGGCCTCCATACTGCCCTTTTTTCGTGACACCATCTGGCAAAAAATGTAGAATGAGCCCCAAGTTTTTAATAGGAGCGCTGACAGATTAACAGCGCTTTTTTCATCAGCGCAAGCGGATTATAACTATGGAAATGGAAAAGACCTACACGCCGGAAAAATTTGAAAAGGATATCTATCAGCACTGGGAACAGATGGGATATTTCAAGCCCTCCTATGAAGAGAGCGTCCCTGCCTACTCAATTGCCCTTCCTCCTCCGAATGTAACCGGCTCCCTGCACATGGGGCATGCTTTCCAGCAGACCATCATGGATGCCCTGATCCGCTATCACCGCATGGATAAGTACAACACCCTCTGGCAGTGCGGCACTGATCATGCCGGCATCGCTACCCAGATGGTGGTCGAGCGCAAGCTTGCAGCTGAAGAGCATTTAACCCGGCATGATTTAGGCCGCGAAGAGTTCATCCGCCGCGTCTGGAAATGGAAGGAAGAATCCGGCGGCACCATTACCAAGCAGATGCGCCGCTTAGGCGACTCCGTCGATTGGACCCGCGAGCGCTTCACCATGGATGAAGGCCTTTCAAAAGCAGTCACAGAAGTCTTTGTCCGTCTTTACGATGAGGACTTAATCTATCGCGGCAAGCGCTTAGTCAACTGGGACCCCAAGCTGCGTACTGCTATTTCCGACCTTGAAGTCGAGAACCGTGAAGTCAAAGGCAGCATGTGGTACATCCGCTACCCCTTAGCTGACGGTCTTAAAACCCAGGAAGGCAAAGACTACCTCTTAGTTGCCACTACCCGTCCTGAGACCCTCTTAGGCGACACCGCCGTCGCCGTCAACCCTGCTGACGAGCGCTATCAGGATTTAGTCGGCAAGGACTTAATTCTCCCCTTAGTCGGACGACGCATTCCAATCGTCGCCGATCAGCATGCCGATATGACCACCGGCACCGGCTGCGTAAAGATCACCCCCGCTCACGACTTTAACGACTATCAGGTCGGCAAGCGTCAGAAGCTCTGCATGATCAACATCATGACTGAAGACGCACACATCCGTGACGAAGGCGAGGTCTTTGATGCCGGCGGTCTGCCTGCCGATGCCGTCTCCGGATTCATCCCTGAGGCTTACCGCGGGATGGATCGCTTTGATGCCCGCAGGCAGATGGTTGAAGATCTGCGCTCTCAGGGCCTGCTTGATCATATTGAAGATCATACTTTAGCCCAGCCTTTCGGCGATCGCGGCGGCGTCCCCATTGAGCCTATGCTCACCGATCAATGGTATGTCCGCGCCTCCGTCTTAGGCAAGCCCGCCATGGAAGCAGTTGAGGACGGCCGCATCAAGTTCGTCCCTGCGCAGTACGCCAATATGTACTTCTCCTGGATGCGCGATCTGCAGGACTGGTGTATTTCCCGTCAGCTCTGGTGGGGTCACCGCATCCCGGCCTGGTACGATGAGAACGGAAAGTTCTACGTGGCTCACAATGAAGCTGAAGTGCGCACCAAGTACGGTCTTACTGACGACGTCAAGCTCACTCAGGATCCGGACGTCTTAGACACCTGGTTCTCTTCCGCCCTCTGGACCTTCTCGACATTAGGGTGGCCGGAGAACACCAGGGAGCTGCAGCAGTTCCACCCTACTTCCGTCTTAGTCACCGGCTTTGACATCATCTTCTTCTGGGTTGCCCGCATGATCATGATGACCATGCACTTTATGAAGGACAAGGACGGCAATCCGCAGGTGCCGTTCAAGACGGTCTACGTCACCGGCCTTATCCGTGATGAAGAGGGGCAGAAGATGTCCAAGTCCAAAGGCAATGTCTTAGACCCGCTGGACATGATCGACGGCATCGACATCGACAGTCTGGTGAAAAAGCGCACCGCCAACATGATGCAGCCCCAGAAGGCCGCCCAGATTGAAAAGCGTACGAGAAAGCAGTTCCCTGACGGCATCGCCCCGCACGGTACTGATGCCCTGCGCTTTACCTTATGCGCGCTGGCTTCAAACGGCCGCGACATCAACTGGGATATGAAGCGTTTAGACGGCTACCGCAACTTCTGCAATAAGCTCTGGAACGCCACCCGCTTCCTCTCCATGAAGATTGGCCTCGGTGAAAAGTCCTATCAGATCCCCGCGCAGGAATCACTGTCCCTGCCCGATCGCTTCATTCGCTCGAAGCTCTCCGCCGCCATCGCCGCTATTCGCAGCGCCATGGATCAATACCGCTTCGATCAGGCTGCCGCGGCCCTCTATGAGTTCATCTGGGACGAGTACTGCTCCTGGTACATCGAGTTCTGCAAGGCGGTACTTGAAAGCGATGGCGTATCAGCTGAGCAGAAGGAGGCATCTGCCGCCAATCTGACCGATGTGATGGAAGCCTTTGCGCGCCTGGCTCACCCCGTGATGCCCTTCATCACTGAGGTCATCTGGCAGAAGGCTGCCCCCTGCATCGGCAGAGCTGAGGACGGCGACACCATCATGCAGGCTCCGTACCCGCAGGCTGCTGAGTATCAGCAGGATGCTGAGGCCGAGCAGCAGATCTCCTTAATTAAGGACTTAGTCACTACCGTGCGCAATCTGCGCGCTGAGATGAAAGCCAACCCGAACGCTAAGTTTGAAGTCTTAGTGCGCGGCGCATCCGAGCAGGAGCAGAAGATCCTGCAGGATAACTTCTATCTCTACAGCACCTTAGGCGGCATTACCTCCTTAACCTTCGTAAAGGCCGATGAGAAGACCGTGCCCTGCGCCTCCAAGCCCTTCGGGACCTGCGAAGCCTTAGTGCCGATGAAAGATCTCATCAATAAAGAAGATGAGTTAAAGCGCCTCAATCAGCTTGCGGCCAAGCTGCAGGGACTCATCAAAGGCGGCGAGTCCAAGCTTAACAACCAGGCCTTCGTATCTAAGGCCCCGGCGCAGATCATTGAGGGAGCTAAGGCTCAGTTAGAGCTCAACCGCACCCAGCTTGCCAAGATCGAGGCCCAGATCAAGGAGCTGGAGGCGCTGTAGGCGCTGATTTCAGCTGAACCTCATCAGTACTGCCCCAGCGCTCAAGTTCTAAAGCGGATCTGAGTGCTGGGCTCAAAGCAGCAGTGATCTGAGGACTCAACGAGGTTATGCAGAGAGCATCAGAAGCCTGCGGGTTCCACAGCTCTGCTTCATCATTCTTTTGCAGGGGAATTGCGCGGCTTTAGTTAAAGGATGGTCCATAAGTCAACTACCCCCGCCTAAAGAGGCGGGGGCTTGAAGCTGCAGAGCTTTAAGCCCAGGTTGACTAGCCTAAGTCCCGCAGGGGACTGCGCTTATCAGGAAACAGGCACCGCGGAATGTTGATCCAAGTTCCGCGCTCTGCG
>CALXNX010000010.1 GCA_944389865.1 uncultured Succinivibrionaceae bacterium | reverse complement strand
AAATTTTAGGATGGGGAAGAATGGCTTAAGAATAAGGTTTATTGAGGAAAATTGGCTACTTAGGTGCTAAACCCGGGACAGCGATACGGCTGAGCAGGTGACGGAGTTCCTGCAGGATCTGCAGCTCTAAAGGGTCCTGCAGGGTCAGAACGCCGTTAATTGAGGAGCAGAACATGAGTCAACAGCACGTCAAGCCTTATTCTCCGCTGCGGACCCTGCTGCAGAGGGCTGGGTTTTTCAGCGCCGTCCTGCTGCTCTTTCTGACCATTTTTGCCCCGCGCATTACACAGGTGCGGGTGCATGAGTATGCCGCGTTGATCTTCGCCGTCTGCGTCGTCAGCCACATCTGTACCAACTTCTGGCAGCTGACTCATCTTTTGACCCTGAAGGGCCCGTATTTTTACTGGCGCGCGCTGGTGACCTGCGGCCTGCTCCTTTCCTGCGCCTTGACGGTGATAAGCGGGATCTTTATCTCACAGTATATTTTCGCCTTTTTAGATCTGCCCTGGGGCCGGCAGATGCGCACTCTGCACAATGCGGCCGCGGTGTACTTTTTGATCTTTCTGGGGCTGCATATTGGTCTGTACGCCGGCAGGCTGCTGGCCTGGCTTAAGGAGATCTTAGGGCGCACGGTGATGCAGCTGTGCTGCCTCTGTGCGCTCACAGCTGGAGCTTACGGGCTTTATACCTTCTGCTCGGCGGAGACGGCGGATAAGCTGCTGATGCGCAGCAGCTTTGCCTTCTTTGATTATGATGCGCCCAAGCTCTTCTTCTTTATTGATACCGCCTCAGCCTTAGTCGGCTTTGCGGCGGTAAGTGCGCTGCTGGCCCGGGCGCTTCTGCTGTACAGCGCCAGGGACTAATCCCGCCACTTTAAGGCGGTAGGCAGCGGTTTGCCGTCCATAAAGGCCTGCAGATTGGCAATGACGATGTCGGCCATTTTGCGGCGCGTCTCCACGGTAGCGCTGGCAATATGCGGGGTCAGCACCACGTTGGGCAGAGAGCGCAGGCTCTCGGGCACATGGGGCTCTGCGGCAAAGACGTCGAGCGCCGCTCCGGCGATGACGCCCTGCTGCAGCGCCTGCACTAAGGCCGCTTCATCGATCAGCGATCCGCGTGCTACATTCACTAAAACGCCCTCTGCGCCCAAGGCTTTGAGCACCTGCGCGTTGATTAATTTGGCATTCTGCGCACTGGCGGCGGCGCAGACGATTAAGGTATCGCAGTGAGCGGCCAGCTCCGTCAGATCGGCAAAATAGCGGTAGGGGGCGTCCTTTTCATGCGGATCGTAATAGCAGATCTCCATCCCAAAGGCGTTGAGGCGCAGCGCGATGGCCTGGCCGATTTGCCCTAAACCCACGATGCCGGCGCGCCGTCCGCTGACTTTGTGCCCCAGCCCGAGCTTGCGCTGCTCCCACGCTCCGGATTTGACTAAGTCAAAGCCCTCGGGGATGCGGCGCAGCAGAGAGATTAGCAGGCCTACAGCCAGATCGGCCACATCAGCGGTCAGGACGCCTGAGGTCAGACAGAGCTGAATGCCGCGCCGACGGCATTCGGCGGCATCGACGCCGTCAAAGCCTACGCCCAGAATATCGATCATCTTTAAATTCGGCAGCCGATCGAGCAGGGCCTTAGGGGCTTTGCCCTTGCCGCTGGATAAAATGACTTCAATCTGCGCGGCCTGCTCCGCGGTCATGGTCTCAGGCGTCACAATCTCAAAGTGCTGCTGCGCAAAAGCCTCCACTGCAGGGTTGAGGCTGACGTTTTTTAAAATCGGCGGCATAAAACTTCCTGTAATTTACATGCTTTAGATAGTAAAAGCGCCGCGGCAGGCGGCGCTTGGCTTAAACTTTTGTCTTGAGTACAGCTTACTGTACGTCGCGCTCAGCTTCAATTAACTTGACGATGGCGTCGCCGTGCTCCTTGATGAAGGAGTCGCGCACCGACTTGGTGGCCTCAACGAAGAGGTCAAGCTGTACATCGTCATTGACCTGCAGACCGGTCTTCTCCATCTCAGCTACCATCTCGCCTTCCATCTTGGAGTTGAGATCGCGCTGATAGTTGGCGGCGTCAATCGCGGCCTGACGCAGAATGTCCTGCTGCTCCGGAGTTAAGCGGTCAAACTTGCGCTTGTTGACCACCACTGCGACGGCAGCGTAGCCGTGACGGGTCATGCTTAAGTACTTCTGCACTTCGTAGAATTTGCCGGCAAATAAGGCAGGCATCGGGTGATCCTGCGCCTCGATAGCGCCGGTTTCCATGGCGGTATAGAGCTCGCCGTAGGCCATCGGCACCGGGTTGGCGCCTAAAGCCTCGAAGGTGGCCACTAAGGTATTGCTCTGCGGCACGCGGATCTTCAGGCCCTTAACGTCCTCAGGCACCTTGATGGGCTTGCGGCTGTTGGTGATGTTGCGAAAGCCGTTTTCAAAGTAGGAGAGTCCCACTAAGCCGACCTTGTCCAGCTGCTCATTTAAGGCAGCGCCCACCTTGCCGTCCAATGAGCGGTACACATGGGCCTTATCCTTGAAGATGAAGGGCAGATCTAAGGCTAAGAAGCCTTCAGCCAGGCCGCCTAAGTTCACGCAGCCGATAATGGCCATGTCGATGGTGCCGGTTCTCACGCCCGAAACGATGGCGGTGGAAGTACCTAAGGTGCCGTCCGGATAGAACTTGATCTGAACGTCGCCGTTGGTCTTATCGGCCACTTCCTTGACTAAGAACTCGCCGCCTAAGCTTTGAGTGTCCTGTCTTGAGACATCGGTGGCCATGCGCAGGGTTACTGCTTCAGCAGAAACGGCACTGAAGCCTAAGGCTACGGCTAAAGCGGAGAGCAGTACAGCAGTTTTTTTCATCGGAAACACTCCATTATTTAGTTGTTGAAAAATTCCATCGGGACTAAGACAATCTGCGGGAAGATCAGCAGAATGAACATTAAGACGATGAGCGCTAAGGCGTAGGGCAGAATGCCCAGGACTGCGCGCTCAAACGGCACCTTGGTCACCGAGCTGACGACGTTCAGCACATTGCCCACCGGCGGGGTGATCAGGCCGATAGAGCAGCACAGGATGAACATTAAGCAGAAATAGATCTCATTGATGCCGGCTTCACGCACTAAGGGCAGGAGCACGGGCACTAAGATGAGCACAATCGGGATGAGGTCGAGCACCATGCCGAAGAGCAGGAGCACTATCAGAATGAGGCCCATCAGCAGGGTCGGGCTGTCCACTAAGGGGTGGAGCAGCTGCGCTACCATCATCGGCAGATCGGCAATGGTCATGAGCCAGGCGGAAACCTGCGCGGAGGCTACCATCAGCATGATCACGGCGGTGGTCTTAGCGGTGCCCAGCAGAGCCTGATAAATGGCCTTAAAGGTCAGCTCGCGATAGACGAAGAGGGAGACGAACAGAGCATAGACCGAGGCTACGGCGCCGGCTTCAGTGGGGGTGAACACGCCGGTCTTAAAGCCGCCGATGATGATCACCGGGAGCATTAAAGCCCAGATGCTGGACTTAAAGGCCTGCCAGACTTCAGCGCCGGAGGCCTTTTGGGCGGTGGCCATGTGATGGGACTTAAAGTACCACACGGTGCACAGCGCAATGCCCATCAGCAGGCCCGGGACAATGCCGGCCATGAAGAGCTGGGAAATGGAAACGCCTGCGGTCACGCCGATGACGATGAAGGGAATGGACGGCGGAATAATCGGGGCGATGATGCCGCCTGAGGCGATTAAGCCGGCCGATGACGGACCATTGTAATTGGCCCGGGTCATCATCGGGAACATGATGGCGGCGATGGCGGCGGTGTCAGCTGCCGGAGAGCCGGAGAGGGAGGCCATGATCACTGCGGCGATGATCACCACGTAGCCGAGGCCGCCGGCCTTGTGGCCCACGAGCTTCATCGGCAGATCGATTAAGCGCTTGGCCAGGCCGCCCACGTTCATAATATCGCCGGCAAAGACGAAGAACGGAATGGCCAGCAGGGTGAAGTTATCCGCGCCTGAAATTAAGTTCTGGGCGACGATTAAAGGGTCCACCATGTCAAGGACCACCATCAGGCCTAAGCCGCAGAGCATTAAGGCAAAGGCAATGGGGACGCCGACGGCGATGGATAAGAGCAATATGCTTAAGAATACAGCAACTTCCATGATTACTCCTTAAGCCTGAGGCTGTGCGTCAGTGGGGTGCAGGAAAGAGTGCAGATTTCTGATGTGCTTGACGATGCGCACAATCAGCACCACGCCCATGCCGAAGGCGCCGACTGCGCCTGCAATATAGACATAGCCCATAGAAATGCCGGAGACCGGTGCCTTATCGACGCTGTTGTACTGCGTAAGTTCCACGCTGCCCATGAAGAGGAAGTAGCAACAGTAGAGCATGGCAAACTCCACGATCAAAATGACGAACCACTGTACCGGGCGCGGCATGGCCTTGCGGATGAAATCTACGTAAATATGCGCATCTTCCTTCATGGCGATAATGGCGCCGAGGAAGACCACCCAGATAAAGAGAAAGCGCGACAGCTCCTCTGATACCACGATGCTGGAATCAAAGAGAAAGCGCAGCCCCACGTTGACGATTACCAGGATGGACATGATGGAAATCAGGATCACGACCAGGACTTCCAGCAGCCGCATCAAGGCAGCACCAATTTTCTGCATGGCGTTATTCCTTGAAGTTTAAATGTGAAAAAAGTTAAAACAGAATATCAAAGATGGGCGCACTATACGCCGCCGGCGCAGATCTGTCAGGGAGCGAGATCACAATTTTGATGCGCTTGAGCGCTTTAAAGTCACTGGTGAGAGATAAGCTGCTTGTTTTTGCAGATAAAGAATCAGCCGAGTCCGGAAGAATCAAATAGACCGGATCGTCTGAGCTGCACAATCTTAGGCAGTGAAAAACAAACGAGCTGCCCTGAGGCAGCCCGCTTCAGCCGATTTCAGCGGCCGGATTAGAGATCGGCGGCTTCTTCCTGCGCGGTGCGCAGCAGCTCATTGAGGCCGATCTTCGATAAGGTCTTCTCATCTACGCGCTTGACGATGACGGCGGCGTAGAGCGAGCAGTTTCCGCTCTTGGAGGGCAGCGAGCCTGAGACCACCACCGAGTGCGGCGGCACCCTGCCGTAATAGATCTCGCCGGTAGTGCGATCGTAAATGCGGGTCGACTTGCCGATGAATACGCCCATGGAAATCACCGAGCCTTCACCTACGATCACGCCCTCGACGATTTCAGAGCGCGCCCCGATAAAGCAGTTGTCCTCGATGATGGTGGGACCTGCCTGTACCGGTTCCAGCACGCCGCCGATGCCGGCGCCGCCGGATAAGTGCACGTGCTTGCCCACTTGAGCGCAGGAGCCCACGGTAGCCCAGGTATCGACCATGGTGCCCGCGCCTACGCGTGCGCCGATGTTGACAAAGGAGGGCATCAGCACCACGTTGGGCTCTAAATAGGAGCCGCGGCGCACAATGGCGCCTGGAACGGCGCGCAGACCGGCCGCATCAAAACGTGCGGCATCCCAGCCTTCAAATTTGAGCGGGACTTTGTCGTAAAAACTGCAGCCGGCACCCGGGGTGATCTGATTGTCAGCCAGCTTAAAGGATAAGAGCACCGCCTTCTTAACCCACTGATTGACCTGCCACTCGCCGTCCTGCTTTACGGCCACGCGCAGCGTGCCGTCGTCTAAACCGGCAATAACGTCATCTACCGCAGCTTTGACGTTAGGATCGACGTTCTTGGCAGTGATATTGGCGCGGTTTTCAAAAGCGTTTTCAATAATGCTCTGTAATTTATTCTCGGACATTAATTATCTCCTAGGGGCTGCGGCCGCATCTGCCTGCGCTGCCAGCGCCTGCAGCAGGGCCCCTTTTACCTCCAGCTGCTGCGCGGCGTTAAGCGCAGTGCCGGCGGCGCTGACCAGCGTAAAGAAGTCGTCAGCGCGCTCGCCCGTAGTGGTGACTCGGGCCGAGAGGATGTAGCAGCCTAAGTTTTTCAAAGTGATCCCGATCTTAGCCAATAGACCGGGGGTGTCAAGGGTTGATATTTCAATACTGGTGTGCCGCTCGGTGCCGCTGTCTAAAAACTCAACCTGCGGCGGAATGGTAAAGGGCGATTTGAAGGCAGTGAGCTTCAGACCGGTAAGGCTCGGTTCGCGCTTGAGCCCGTCGAGCATGGAGCGGCGCAGATTGTGCAGGCGATCATTATCGACCGCCTGCCCCGTCGGACCGTGGAAGCGAATGGTGCACAATGCACTGTTGTCGGCCGTCTGCACGATTTCCGCAGTAATGACATTAAGGCGCTTCTGCGCCATCACGCAGGCGGCGCGGGCAAATTCAAAGCGTCCGGTCTTTTGATAAATAAAGAGCTCAGTCCCCAGCTCCTGATGCTGGGCAAAGAGAATTAAAGGCTCCGAGCTGCGCTGATGCTGCAGGATGTTGCGGGTGTGCCAGGCAATATCGAGCGGCGTGTACTGAATAAAGTAGGTCTCAGGCAGCTGCGCCCACCAGCGCCGCGCCTGCTCTTCGCTGACGCGGCGGCACAGCTTGAGCGCCAGCTGCTGGTTCTCTTTGACATGCAGGGCCAGATCCTGCGGCCGCTCCAGCCCCTGACGCAGAGCCTGGCGCACTGCAAAGTAGAGCTTGCGGAAAATACTGTCCTTCCATGAAGTCCATTCATGATCGTTGGTGGCGGCGATGTCGGCGGCGGTGAGGCAGTAGAGCAGATCTAAATGCTCTTCATCCTGCATTAAGGCCGCAAAGTTCTTGATGACCTCGGGATCGGCGATATCGCGGCGCAGGGCGGTGGCTGAAAAGACCAGGTGTTCTGCCACCAGCCAGGCAATCAGCCTGCTTTGATACTGCGTATAGCCGTGCAGCTGACAGAAATAAAGCGCCTGTTTGGCCCCCAGCTCAGCATGATGTCCGCCCTGGCCCTTGGCGATGTCGTGGAGGAAGGCTGCGGCAATTAAGATCTCCGGATCCGGCAGCTGCTGAAAGAGCGTGCGGAAGAGCGCATGGGCCGGCTCCTTGCTGCAGCTGAAGACGGCGATGTTCTTGAGCACGCGGATGATATGCTCATCTACCGTATAGGTGTGGAACATATCAAACTGCGACAGTCCTTCGATGCTTTCCCACTGCGGCATATAGGCCGAGAGCATGCGGTGCTCATGCAGCAGGGGCAGGGCGGTGGCCAGACAGCTTTGGTCGGATAAAATCTGCTTGAAGATCTCGCGGCAGCGCGGGATCTCAATTAAATAGATGTTAAGGGCGCGGCGGGCGGCGCGCAGCTGCCGCAGGCAGTTGACGTGCAGACCTAGGACATCGTCCTGATGGGCAATGACCGTAAAGAGCTGCAGCATGCGCCAGGGCTCATTTTTAAAGATATCGGGATCGGCAATATCGATTAAGGGTCCGCGCTTGATAAAGCAGCTGTCAATATAAAGCGGCCGATCATCACCCAGGTGGCCGGTGATGCGCAGGGTCTCCAGCTGCAGCGTCATGGAATTGAGCTCGCGGATGCGGCGCACGGTGCGGAAAAAGACGCGCATTAAGCGCTCTACCGGGGCGTTGCCCTCCGTGCCGAAGCCCAGGAGCGCAGCCACATTTTTCTGACTGTCAAGCGTCAGGCGGTTGTCCTCGCGCTTGATGGTGATGTGCAGGGCATAGCGCACCGCCCACAGCACCTTGCGGCACAGGGTCAGCTCTTCAAATTCATTGGGCAGAAGCAGCCCTAAATTCAGCATGTCGTGCAGGGTGCGGGCTTTGAAATGAAAATTGGCAATCCACTGCATCACCTGAATATCGCGCAGGCCGCCGGGATTATTTTTAATATCCGGCTCTAAGAGATAAGCGGTGTCCTTATATAAATGATGACGCTCAATCTGCTCGTGAATTTTGGCGCGCAGAAAGCGTTTGGGATCCCAATAGGTATCGCCGTCTAAAGCATCCTTTAAAAGGTTGAGCGTCAGGTAGGAGCCGGCAATCAGGCGGCGCTCTAATAAATTGGTCTCAATGGTCAGATCCTGACGGCTTTCCAGCACCGTTTCCTTAATGGTGCGCACCGAGGAGCCGATATCAAGCTTTAAATCCCATAAAAAGGAGATTAAGGGCTCAATGGCATCCTTGGCATCGGGCGGGAGCGGATCGACTGAGGAGAGCACCAGAATATCGATATCAGACTGCAGGAAGAGCTCGCGCCGGCCGTAGCCGCCCACGGCAATCAAGGCCAGATAGGGAAATTTATGCAGCCCAAAATGCTCGTAAATGCGTTTTAAAAGGGCATCGGTAAAATCAGAGCGCAGATAAAGGAGGCTTTTAACGGTAAAGCCTTCAGCAAAGAGGGTGCACAGATGGGAGCTGAAGGCCGCTAAATACTCGCGGCCGGCTTTAACGGAGATCTCGGCCAGCTCCTCCTTAAAGGGGCGCATTAAAGCCGGAGCGTCCTTATCAAAAATCTTCGGGATGGAGAGTTGTTCAAACATCAGCGGCGCTCCAGCAGATCAGGGCCTACACCGTCTTTAAGATCCGCGGGAAATCTTCTTCCGCGCGCAGCGTCAGCACCTCAACGCCGTCATCGGTGATAAGCACCGTGTGTTCCCATTGGGCGGAGGGCAGCTTGTCCTTAGTGGTGACGGTCCAGCCGTTTTTATGATTGACGCGGCATTTATAGGTGCCGGCGTTGATCATGGGCTCGATGGTAAAGGTCATGCCGGGCTCTAAGATCACCGACAGATCGTTATAGTAATGCAGCACCTGCGGATCTTCATGGAAGCCGCGGCCGATGCCGTGGCCGCAGTAGTCGCGCACGATGGAGAAGCCGCAGCGATCGGCAATCGGGGTGATGGCCTTGCCGATATCGCGCAGATTGCGGCCGGGGCCGACCGCGCGGATGCCGGCGTAGAGGGACTCCTGGGCGCAGCGGCACAGACTGCGGCGCTGCGGGGTAGTGTCATGGCCCACAATAAACATTTTGGAAGTGTCGCCGTGGAAGCCGTCCTTGATCACGGTGACATCTATATTGACGATGTCGCCCTCGTGCAGGCGGCGGGCCGGGGAGGGAATGCCGTGACAGACTTCTTCATTGATGCTGATGCAGGTGCACTTGGGATAGCCGTGATAGTTAAGGCAGGCGGAAATCGCATGTTCTTTATTTTCAATAAAGTCCTGCATGATTTCATCTAATTCCAGAGTAGTGACGCCCGGCTTGACGTAAGGGCCTATCATTTCTAAAACTTTGGCTGCCAAAGCGCCGGCAACGCGCATTTTTTCAATTTCTGAAGGCGATTTTAAGATAATTTCCATTTATGTATGCTCACTGCGGTTTTCAATGGCCGTTATTATAGCCTGTTAATTAAGACCGTGCCGGGGCGGGCGGACCGGCAGAACTGCGCCTTAAAGGTGCAAATAAAGCACAAAAAGTCAGCAGAGCTCACAGATCTAAAAGATTTAGCGCTGAATCAAGCAGGATTTGACGACAATACAGTAAAGCTCAATTAATAAGCTGATAAAGCTGGACGAGCTGTGCGCCCGTCCGGGGTTTCAGTCTTAAGGAGGATGAGGCAGTGTTGAAGCAGTGGCGGCAGCGCGTGCTGGCCGTATTGGCCGGCGGGTGCATGCTTTTTTCCTTGAATGCGGCAGCGGACGGGGAGCTGTCCGGACTTTCTGTGCGGGCGTTTATTGACCCTACTACTGCGCCTTTTGGTTTTGTGCAGGATGATCTGACCAAGCCCCAGGGGCTTGATGTAGATATTCTCTATGAACTGCAGCGGCGCTTAGGCTTTTCATTTTATGACGATCGCATCTTTCCATTAATGCGCGGTCAGCAGATGGAGCTTATCAAGAGAGGAGAGGCGGATATCCTCTGCGGCGGCATGTCGGCTACAGATGAGCGCGCGGAGTTTATGGATTATTCACCCATCTATTTTGATACCGGCATGGCGGTGATGTATTCCAAAGAGCGCAATCCGCAGATTAAATCCTATCGCGATCTGGCAGGCAAAAAGGTGATGGCGCAGGCGGCCAGCTCCGCTGAGACCTTTGTGCGCGAAAACCTGCCGGACAGTGAAGTCATCCTTATCAATAATATTATCCTGGGCTACTTTGCGGTGGCCTACGGGCAGGCAGATGCGGTGTTCTACGACCGGCCGATCCTGGAGTATTTTGCCAGGACCATGCCGACTTTAAAGCTGGCCGTTACTGAGGAGATCTTAGGGCGCGAGGATTCGCAGTATGCCTTCGGCTTTCAGAAGGGCAGTCCTTATACCCGCTACTTTCTGCAGGCTCTCCGGGATATGGAATATGACGGCACTTTGGATCGTTTGAAAGAAAAATGGGGCGTGGTCAACGCTGAGGCTGAATAGCAGGACTAGAATACAGCAGTGATAAGTGCGCATAAAACCTGCGGATGCGCCTAAGGCTAGGTGAATATGAAAAAATTTTCGGATATTAAGCTGAAAACCAAATTGATGCTGGGCTTTACCTTAATTCAGGTTTTAGCCCTGATCGTGGCTTTAATTGCGGTCAATGCGCTGCGTACCAGCGCGAATGCTGCCGATAAGGTGGGCGAGAACATCTCCACCGATTACGCGCAGCTGGTGCAGCTGTCAGCTGAATTTAATGCGGCCAACAATGCGGTAGCCGGGTATTTAAGCCCGGGGATGCAGACGGCTGAAAGTAAGCAGGCTGCCGAGCAGGCTTTGGCTTTAGTAGTAAAGAACAGCAGGCAGCTGCAGGTGGACATTGATCTTATCCGCGTCAATCGCGTCAAGGCTTTAGAGACGCAGTTTGTCAATGACTATCAGAACACCATTGTGCCGCTCATCGAGGCCGCCAAGCCCTTTGACGCTCTGTCCTATTATTTAGCGCAGATGCTGCCGATGGCCACCGAGATCTCCAAGCTCAATAATGAGATCAACGGCGAGCTGATGCAGATAATCTCCAATGACGTCTCGGGGCTGCGCGACAGTACTGCCCTTATTATCGTGATTGCCACTACCTTAGCGGCCATCATTATCGGCACCGCTATCGGCTGGTTCCTGTCCAACTACATCGCCTCCAAGCTGCGCGAGCAGGGTGAGGTGGCAGCCGCCATTGCCGCCAATGACTTTACCGTGGATATCGTCAATCACAGCGCCGACGAAATCGGCATGCTGGCGCATGACATGCGCAAGATGCGCGATGATTTGAAAGCCTCGCTGCAGATGGTGCGCGATACCGCCGATAAGCTGGAAAGCAATTTGAACAAAGTGTCGTCCGCCTCCAACGCCATCGGCAGCAATGCCAAGCAGGTGGAAAGTCAGGCTATTACTGTGGCGGCCGCTTCCGACGAAATGGTCTCGACCACCCAGGATATCGCCCGCAACTGCGGCAGCGCCGCTTCCTTATCGGAGCAGTCGCGCAACATCACCAATCAGGGCGTAGATGTGGTGCGCACTACCGTCAACGATATTCGCGATCAGAGTGCGCGCTCGCGTGAGGATGCCGACAAGATTCAGAAGCTGGCGGATCAGACCGTGCAGATCGGCTCGATTGTCAGCACTATTGACGACATTGCCGCACAGACCAACCTCTTGGCTTTAAATGCCGCCATTGAGGCCGCCCGCGCCGGCGAGGCCGGCCGCGGCTTTGCGGTGGTGGCCGATGAAGTGCGCGCCTTAGCGTCGCGGACATCAAAGTCCACCCAGGAAATCTCGCAGATGGTCACCCAGATCCAAAATGATGCCGCTGCGGCTACGCAGTCTATGGCTGCAAGCGTGGAGAATATGAATCAGGTAGCCGAGCACGCCGGCGCTTTGGAGCAGACCTTAAATGACGTCTCCGATCACGTCAATCAGGTCAACGGCCAGATCACGCAGATCGCTACGGCAGCTGAAGAGCAGACCACTGCCACCTCCGAGATCTCGTCGAACATGCAGTCCATCTCCAGCGCCGCACAGCAGGTGTCGCATGATGCCGACGGCGCGCTGAACGTGGTGCAGGAGGCGGTATCCTCCCTGCGCGATCTGCAGCGCAACTTAGCGCGCTTTAAGTTAAGCTAACCGCACGCTGACGCTGCCTTTTAAGGCAGAGAAGGCGCGGGCCCCGACAGAAAAAGCTGCCGGGGCTTTTTCTTGCCCAAGCGCAGAAAATCGCGGTTTGTTATGCTAAAATTAAGCGCCTTTGACCGGACGGACGGCAGGAGAGCCTGCGCCCGGCGGAAAAAGAGCGGCTGCAGGCAAAGCGCTGCGGTCCTGGTTTACAACTTTTAATTTTTGGAAAACACACACTGCCCGAAAACGTCAGCTCTGGGTGCCGTTTGACGGTTGGAGCGGCGGAGCAGTGGAGGCTTAACCCAAAATCTCGAGGTAATTATGTCATCTATTACTATGCGCGACATGCTGCAGGCAGGCGTACACTTCGGCCATCAGACCCGTTACTGGAATCCTAAGATGAAGCCCTTCATCTTCGGCGCCCGCAACGGCGTGCACATCATCAACTTAGAGAAGACCGTGCAGTGCTATGAAGAGGCTTTAAATTTCTTAAGCTCTACTGTTGCGCACAAGGGCAAGATCTTATTCGTCGGCACCAAGCGCGCCGCCTGCGATAAAGTGGGCCCCGCTGCCGCTGCCTGCGGTCAGTTCTATGTCGATCACCGCTGGCTGGGCGGCATGCTGACCAACTGGAAGACCGTGCGTCAGTCCATCAAGCGCTTAAAGGAGCTTGAAGTGCAGTCCACCGACGGTACCTTCGACAAGCTCACTAAGAAGGAAGCGCTGCTGCGCACTCGCGAGCTGGAGAAGTTAAACCGTTCCTTAGGCGGTATTAAGGATATGGGCGGTCTGCCTGATGCCTTATTCGTCATCGACGCTGAAGTTGAGCACATTGCCATTAAGGAAGCCAACAACTTAGGTATTCCGGTAGTGGCCGTGGTCGATACCAACTCCAACCCTGACGGCGTGAACTACGTCATTCCGGGCAATGATGACGCCATCCGTGCAGTGGAACTGTACTTAAAGGGCGTGGTCGAGACCATCAACGCTGCCCGCGCTGAGCTCACCCGCGCTGACGCGGAAGAAGCTGCCGCCGCTGCTGCTGCCCCTGAGGCCGCTGAAGCTGCCGCTGAACCGGCTCCCGCTGAGCAGGCTTAATTAAGTTAACTAAGATGACAGCCGCCGGCAGATGGAAGCGCTGCGGCGGCTTAACAGATTTATCAACAAAAGAGGCTGGTCTGACGAATTTTACCGGCCTTTTACGTATATGAGGATTGAAAAATGGCTAACGTAACTGCCGCCATGGTGAAGGAGCTGCGCGATCGTACCGGCGCCGGCTTCATGGACTGCAAGAAGGCTTTAGTTGAGGCTGATGGCAATATGGAAGCTGCCATCGAGGCCATGCGCAAGAGCGGCGCGGTTAAGGCTGCCAAGAAGGCCGGCCGTACCGCTGCTGAAGGCGTGATCGCCGTCGCTGCTGCCGCCGGCAGGGCTGTGCTGGTCGAGGTCAACTCTGAGACCGACTTTGCCGCTAAGAATGCTGAGTTCACCGCCTTTGCCCAGAAGGCTGCTGATACCGCTTTAGCCGCCGGCTGCACCGATGCTGAGACCTTAAAGGCTCAGGCCATGGACGGCACTACCGTAGGTGAGGCTTTAACCGCTTTAGTCGCTAAGATCGGCGAGCACCTGGATGTGCGCCGCGTGGCCTATATGGAAGGCGATACTTTAGGCGTCTATGTGCACTCCAACCGCCGCATCGGCGTGCTGGTGTCCTTAAAGGGCGGCGATGAGACTGTAGCTAAGGACGTGGCTATGCACATCTGCGCAGCCAAGCCTGAGTTCGTACACCCGGAGGATGTGTCCGCTGAGGTGGTCGAGCACGAGCGTCAGATCCAGATCGAGATCGCCATGAATTCCGGCAAGCCGCGCGAAATCGCTGAGAAGATGGTAGCCGGCCGCATGAAGAAGTTCACCGGCGAGGTGGCTTTAACCGGTCAGGCTTACATCCGCGATCCCAACATCACCGTAGGTCAGATGTTAAAGGAGCACGGCAATGCTGACGTCATCTCCTTTGTGCGCCTGGAAGTGGGCGAGGGCGTAGAGAAGAAGGCTGACAACTTCGCTGAGGAAGTGCAGGCCCAGATCGCTGCCTCCAATAAGTAAGAGGCGCGCGCAGATGACTTCACAGCAGACGCGCCGCGTTTTAATTAAGCTCTCCGGCGAGGCCTTAGGCGGGGCCGCCGGTTTCGGCATTGAGCCTGAGATCCTGCAGCATAAGGCCGAGGAACTGGCCGCTCTCACCCGTGAGGGCGTGCAGTGCGCCGTGGTTTTAGGCGGCGGCAACATCTTCCGCGGCGCTGCACTGCAGAAGGCCGGGCTTGACCGAGTAGTAGGCGATCAGATGGGCATGCTGGCCACCATTATGAACGGCCTTGCCATGAAGGATGCGGTACAGCGCGCGGGCGTGCCCTGCGTGCTGATGAGCACCTACGGCATCCCGTCGATGACGGTGCAGTATCAGGCGGTGCTGGGCCGTGAGCTGCTGGCGCAGGGCAATGTTTTAATTGCCGCCGGCGGCACCGGATCGCCGTTCTTTACTACCGACACCACTGCCGTGCTGCGTGCGGTGGAGCTTAACTGCGATGAAGTCTTCAAAGGCACCAAGGTGGACGGGATCTACAGCGCAGATCCCGTCACCCATCCGGATGCGGTGCTCTACAGGCATTTGACCTTTAAAGAGGTAATTGCTCAGGAGCTGCAGGTGATGGACTTGACAGCCTTTGCCTTAGCGCGGGATCATCAGATGCCGATCAGAGTGTTCAACCTGAATAAGGAAGGCGCTCTGCGCCGCGCTGCCTTAGGCGCAGATGAGGGCACCTTGGTGGCCGATTAGGAAAAAAGACCAGGAGATCACATGGTAAACGAGGTTAAAAAGGACGCTGACAGCCGCATGCAGAAGGCGATTGACTCCCTGCAGAGCAGACTGTCCAAGATCAGAACCGGGCGCGCACAGCCTGGCCTACTGGACGGGATCATGGTGGACTACTATGGTGCGCCGACCCCGCTGCGTCAGGTCGCACAGGTTAATGTGGAAGATGCCCGCACCCTGAAGCTGACCGTCTTTGACCGCAATGCGGTTAAGGAAGTTGAACGCGCGATTCAGAAGTCGGATTTAGGCTTAAATCCGGTGACTGCAGGCACCGATATCCGCGTGCCGCTGCCGCCTTTAACTGAAGATCGCCGCAAGGAATTAGTTAAGATCGTGCGCGGTGAAACTGAGCAGACCCGCGTGGAGATCCGCAATATCCGCCGTGATGCCAACGATAAGTTAAAGAAGATGGCTAAGGATAAGACCATCTCTGAGGACGAGCAGCGCGGGGGCGAGGAGCAGATCCAGAAGCTCACCGACAGCTTTATTAAAAAGTGCGATGAGATCTTAGCCGGCAAAGAAAAAGAGCTGATGCAGGTCTGATTTTGAGCAGGACAGCAGTGAGTGCGTCCGCCGGGGAGAAGCTGCCCCGGCATGTCGCCGTGATCATGGACGGCAACGGCCGCTGGGCCGAAGCGCGCGGCTTAATGCGCGTAAAAGGCCATCAGGCCGGAGCTCAGGCGGTGCGCGCAGTGATCACGGCGGCGCGCCGGCGCGGCATTCCCATGCTCACGCTCTTTGCTTTCTCCAGTGAAAACTGGCGGCGTCCGGCGGCGGAAGTGGCAGCGCTGATGCAGCTTTTAGGCCGGGCGGTACAGGATAATGCCGCTGAGCTTAACGCCCAGGGCGTCAGGGTGCAGATTGCAGGAGATAAATCCCGCCTGGCGCCCCGGCTGCAGCAGATCTTAAATGACGTCGAAGCGCTCACCGCGCCTAATGACGCCCTGATTTTAAACATCGCCTTAAATTACGGCGCGCGTCCTGAAATCATTCGGGCCGTGCAGGCTGTAGCCGTCAAAGCGGCAGCAGGACAGATCGCGGTGCAGGACATTGATGACGCAGTGTTCAGCTCTGAGCTGTATGTGCCGCAGGATGTCGATCTGTTAATCCGCACCGGCGGGGAATTTCGCTTATCCAATTTTCTGCTGTGGCAGTGCGCCTACGCTGAAATCTACGTTACAGATACGCTGTGGCCGGATTTTGATGCCGAAGTCTTTGACCGGGCCTTAGCCTTCTTTGCCGGGCGCGAGCGGCGTTTCGGCCGCACCTCCGCGCAGCTTAAAGCTACGCTCTGATCTGCCGCTGCACTTTTCACTCTGCGGGCGGCCTCTGCTTTTTGCCGCCTGACCTGCGCTACAATAGAGCGCAAATGCGCTTTCCGTCTTAAGGATCGGGCGCTCCCCTTAAGTTTTTGTAAGGAATACCGTCATGGGAACCAGAATTGCCACTGCCGCGGTGCTGATCGCTGTGGTCTTATTGTGGCTCTTTGTTGCCGATTATCCCATCTTTGCCATCGGCGCGCTGGCCGCCTACGCCTTAGCGGCGCATGAAATGGCCCCGCTGCTGGGCTTTAAAACCCGCTTTCCTTTTTTAATTGCCGCGGCCATTGCGGCAAGTGCGGCGTTTTTCTTTGCCCCGCCCGGACTTTTCGTCTTAGATCAGATCCCGCTGTGGGTACATATCCTAATGGTTGCGGCTTTGGTGTTCTGGTGCGCCATGATCCCCTTGATTAAGGTCTTTCCGCAGTACTCAGGCTTTTGGACCCGGCCCGGCATCAATTTCGCCTTCGGGCTGATGCTGCTGGTGCCCTTCCTGCTGGCCCTGCTCATTCTGCGCTCCCATCATTTTGCAGCTGACTGCAACTCCGGCGCGCTTTTGCTGCTGGCCGTGATGATCTTAGTGTGGGCGGCAGATACCGGCGCCTATTTCACTGGGCGTGCGGTGGGCAAAAACAAACTCATTCCGGCGGTAAGTCCCAATAAGACCCGCGAGGGCCTGTACGGCGGCCTGGTGCTGGCGCTGCTGGCTTTAGCCCTGTTTGATTATTTAGGCTGGTACGGCGACTACAGCGCGCAGAAATTAGCGCTGACATTAGCCGGCATCGGGGCGATTTTGTTCTCGGTTGCCGGCGATCTGGTGGAGAGCATGCTCAAGCGCCATGCCGGGATTAAGGACTCGGGACGCATTTTCCCGGGACATGGCGGCATGCTCGACAGAATTGATTCGCAATTGGCGGCGCTGCCGTGCTTTTTAGGGCTGCACTTTATTTTAGAGAGGGCGCTGGCATGACCGAGCGGATCTGCTTATTAGGAGCTACCGGCTCCATCGGCACTTCAGCACTGCAGGTGCTGCGCTGCAATCCTGAGCGCTATCGCCTGGCTTCAGTCTGCGCGCTGCGGCAGGCCGATAAGCTCTTTGACATCATTAAGGAGTTTAAGGTCGAGCAGGCAGCGCTTTTTGATGTCAAGGCTGCAGCGCAGCTGCGCGCCAAGGTTAAAAGCGCCGGTCTTAAATGCGGGATTCTGGAAGGCGAATCCGGCGTCTGCCAGCTTGCCGGCGCCTCTCACGACTTCACTATTGCGGCTATTGTGGGAGCGGCGGGCCTTAAGTCTGCCTTAGCGGCGCTGCAAAGCGGCGCACGCGTGGGACTTGCCAATAAGGAAGCCTTGGTGATGACCGGGCAGCTTTTCTTTAAGACTGCTCAGGAGCATCAGGCGGCGGTACTGCCGATTGACTCTGAGCACAGCGCTATTTTCCAGTCGCTGCCTGAGAGCTGTCAGCGTACTGTCGGTCGCTGCGCGCTTAAAGCGCACGGCGTGGAGAAGATTTTACTGACAGGCTCCGGCGGTCCCTTCCGCACCCGCCCGCTTGAAGAGCTGGCCCTGGTGCAGGCGGAGGAGGCTCTGCAGCATCCGGTCTGGTCCATGGGGCCTAAGATCACTATCGACAGCGCTACCATGATGAATAAGGGCCTCGAATTTATTGAAGCGCGCTTTTTATTCAATGCCGGGGCTGAGGATATTGAGATTGTCATTCATCCGCAGTCGGTGGTGCACTCCATGGTCGCTTATAAGGACGGCGCAGTCTTGGCTCAATTAGGGAGGCCGGATATGAAAACGCCGATTGCCAGAGCCTTAGCTTATCCTGAGCGCATTGCTGCTGGCGTTGAGCCTTTGGATTTTACTAAGCTTGAGCAGCTGACCTTCTTCAAGCCTGATTTCAAGCGCTATCCCTGCCTGAAGCTGGCAATTGAAGCCGGCTGCGCCGGACAGGGAGAGTGCGTGATCTTAAATGCCGCTAATGAAGCTGCGGTAGAGGCTTTCCTTAAAGGCCGGATCGGCTATCCTGATATCGCCCGAGTTGTGGAAACGGAGCTCAATCGCGGCGTTCCGCCCGGCTTTAATCCGCACAGCCTTGAGGACATTCTCGCCCTCGATGCCCGCGCCCGCCGGCAGGCGGCAGCGACGGCGGCTTCTTTAGGAGAAAGACACTGATGCTCAGCGGACTGTGGAATCTGCTGTTTTTTGCGCTGGCCTTAGGCATCTTAATTTCCTTTCATGAGCTGGGTCATTTTCTTGCCGCGCGCTGGTGCGGCGTCAAAGTAGAACGCTTCTCCATCGGCTTCGGCACGGTGCTGTACCGGCGCAGAATGCGCGACGGCTGTGAATTTGCCTTATCTGCCGTTCCCTTGGGCGGCTATGTGAAGATGCTGGGTGAAGAGCGCACGGCAGACGGTCAGCTGCCGCCGGATGCCTTCATGGCCAAAAGCTTAAAGCAGCGCGCCCTCATCATTGCCGCCGGCCCTGTCTTCAATATTGTGCTGGCCTTTGTCTTCTATGCTCTGGTCAATTTTCTGGGCGTACAGGTGCTGCGCCCGGTGACCGGCGACGTCATTCCCAACTCGCCGGCGGCGGCTGCAGGCTTTGCGGTAAACGATGAGCTGACCGCGGTCAACGGCGCCGCGGTGACCGATTGGGGCAGTGCGGCCATGGCTTTGGCCGAGCATTTAAATGACAAGACCCCGGTCACGGTTATGGTTAAGGCCGACATGGGACAGGGCCAGGAGCGCGTTTTGAGTCTCAATCTTTCCGGAATTGAACTTACTCCCCAGATCTCGCCGTTGGAACAGATTGGCCTGCGCCCCTGCGCCGGCAGAATCTCTGAGACTTTAGATACCGTGACCGCCGGCGGACCTGCCTATAACGCCGGCCTTGAGCCTGGCGATAAGATCATCGCAATTAACGGCGCACCTACCCCTTCCTGGTATCGGGTGCAGGATGCAATTGGACAGAGCTCCGGGATGCTGACGGTGGAAATTGAGCGGGCGGGGCAGCTGTATACCGCGCAGATTTTCCCTGAGCAGATCTTTAATGAAAAGACTAAGACCTATCGCCCGCAGGTAGGGATTGGGGTGAATATTAAACCGCTGCCGGAGCTTTATACCGAGAAGTCATACGGACCTGCAGAGAGTCTGCTTAAAGCCGCTTCCGATACCGGTCGGATGTCGCTGTTTATTGTGAGCTCTACTTATAAGCTCCTTACCGGGCAGATCTCGGCGCAGAACATCTCCGGACCCATTGCCATAGCCAAGGGGGCGGGGCAGAGCGCCAGCATCGGCTTTGTGTTCTTCCTAAGCTTTTTAGCCGCTATTAGTGTAAACTTAGGTATCTTGAATTTACTGCCGATCCCGGTGCTGGACGGCGGACAGCTGCTCTTTATTGCCTGCGAAGGTCTGACGGGCCGAAGGCCCGGACCGCGTCTGCAGTACGTCTTAAGCGCGCTGGGGCTCTTTATGATCATTACGCTGTCGCTGTTTGCAGTCTTTAACGATTTAAAGGCGCTCTAAAAGAGTGCGCGCAGACAGGGCAGGACGGCAGCTGAACAGAATTTTTGCAGATTGCAGAAAGCTGCGGTCTGTTGCGATATTGCAGTTAAAGGTTGAATTGTATGAAACGTCTGAGACGAAAGACTGCTTTGGCTTTCTGCCTGAGCCTGGCTTTAAGCTCTGCCCTGCTGCCTGCTGGAGCGGCAGCGGCGCCCGGCGCTGAGCCTTTTGTGGTGCAGGATATTGAAGTGCGCGGCTTAAACCGCGTGTCCTTAGGCGCGGTGCTCCTGGCATTGCCGGTAGAGCAGGGCGATACCTTGGACGCCTCAGGCAGCGCTTTGGCCTTAAAGCGCTTATACGCCACCGGCAACTTTGATGATGTGGCGCTGTCGCGCGACGGCGGCAAGCTCATCGTCACGGTCAAAGAGCGCCCGACCATCGGCAACGTGGAATTTTCCGGCAATGAGCAGATTGCCGAGGACGCTTTGCGCAAGGTGATTGAAGATCAGGGGCTGCGCGCCGGCGAGCCCTTAAACGTTCAGACTTTAAACAGCATTCAGCGCTCTTTAGAGGACTTCTATCACGGCGCGGGCATGTATCAGGCTAAAGTGCGCACGGTGCTGTCCTATCTGCCGCGCAACCGCGTCGATGTGAAGCTGGAGTTCACTGAAGGCGAGGGGGCGGAAATTCAGCAGATCAACATTGTGGGCAATCACGCCTTTGACGAAGATGTACTGCTGGCGCAGCTGCAGCTGCGCGACGATGTGCCGTGGTGGAATTTCCTCGCTAATCAGCGCTACGACACCCAGAAATTCGGCGCGGACTTAGAGACCCTGCGCTCCTACTATATGGACCGCGGCTACGTGAAGTTCCGCATCACCGATACCTCGGTGGAAATGACGCCTGATCGCAGGGGCCTGTATTTAACCATCGGCGTTGATGAAGGCGATCAGTACACCGTAGGCAAAGCCTCGCTGCGCGGCGATACTTTAAAGTACGGCGAGCAGATGGAGCAGCTTTTGACCTTTGAGGAGGGCGAAATTTATTCTGCCGCTAAGGTCAGCTCCATTGAAGAGGCGCTGCGCAATTATCTGGGCAAATACGGCTACGCCTATTCGCAGGTGCGCGCTTTCCCCTCCTACGATGAGGAAAATAAGCGCGTTAACCTGGAGTTCCACGTTGAGCCGGGCTCGCGCGTCTATGTCAGTCAGGTCTTAATTACCGGCAACAACAGCACCGATGATACCGTGGTGCGCCGCGAGATCCGCCAGATGGACGGCACGTGGCTGTCCAATGAGGCCGTGGATGACTCCGAGGCCCGCTTGAACCGCACCGGCTTCTATGAGACCGTCAGCATTGAGCCGCAGCGCGCCGGCAATACTCCGGATACCGTGAACTTAAACGTTGAAGTTAAAGAGCAGCCCACCGGCGCCATCACCGGCGGCTTGGGCTACGGTACGGATTCGGGCTTTATGATCCAGGGCGGCGTGTCGCAGAGCAATGTCTTCGGCTGGGGCTCGCGCGCCAGTATTTCCGCCTATTCCAATGATTACCGCGATCACGCTGAGGTAAGCTATACCGAGCCTTACTATACGGTAGATGCCGTAAGCCTCGGCGGGCGCATCTATTACGATAAGTTCCAGGGCGATGACGCTGACGTGGTGCGCTACGAAAACGAAACCACGGGTATTGAGCTTACTACCGGCTATCCCATCGCTGAAAATATGAGCATGGGCTACAGCCTGGGCTTTGAGCAGAACCGCATTGATTCGGGCGATGACTTGTTCTCGCAGGCCTTAGTGTTCTGGGAGGATCAGAACGGCGGCTCGGATTATTCGGATACCTTCAATAACTTTAACTCCTCGGTCCGCTTTGTGCGCAACAACCTGGACCGCACGGTGTTCCCGACTTCAGGCTCGCGACAGGTGCTGTCCGCTTACGCTACCCTGCCGTCAGTCTCTGATTTGGAGTACTACAAGCTTTCAGCTGAGACTTATCATTACCTGCCGCTGGATATGGAGCACGACTGGGTGTTCTCCGTACGCGGCCGCGCGGCCTATGGCGACGGCTACGGCGATCAGGAACGCCTGCCGTTCTTTACCAATTTCTACTTAGGCGGCTCTGAATGGATGCGCGGCTTTGATCGCAATTCCATCGGCCCGCGCGCTATCTACAATGGCCCTCACGGTCCGTACGTCTCTGATACTCCGGTAGGCGGCAACGCGCTGTGGACGGTATCAGCTGAGTTCATCATGCCGACCCCGCTTATTTCTGAGACCTATAAGCGTCAGGTGCGCACCACGGTGTTCATGGATGCCGGCGCCCTGTGGGATACCCATGATGATGATTATTTAACTACCGATGATGATGCCGATCCGTCCAAGTACCGCATGTCGGTGGGCGTATCGCTGCAGTGGCTGTCGCCGATAGGTCCCCTGGTGTTCTCGCTGGCCCGCCCGGTCAAGGATTACAGCGGTGACGACACGCAGGTGTTCAACTTCAACATCGGCGGCCGGTTCTAATACAGGTTTTAATGCTGATAAAGCAGATAAAATGAGGAAAAACTAAAAATGTTAAAGCGCAACTTAAGCGCAGCTGCAGCCGCGCTGCTGTTGAGTGTGGGGGCAGCTCAGGCTGCCGATGCTCCGACCATTGCCGTGATCAATGTGCCGCTGATCATGCACGAGATCCCGCAGGCTAAGGAATCGCAGGCGGCCATGGCCAAGGAATTCGGCCCGCGCCAGCAGGAGCTGCAGACTTTAGATCAGGAAGGTCAGAAGTTAAGTCAGGAGCTGCAGTCCGGCAAGCTCACCGGTCAGGCTTTAACTGATGCGCAGCGCCATTTAGCCCAGCTGCAGTCGGACTTCAACTTAAAGGGCCGCGCTCTGCAGGAAGATGCTAACCGCCGCGGCCGCGAGGAGCAGGTGAAGCTTGGGGGCTTGGTGCAGCAGGCAGTGGACGCCATTGCCAAGGAGCGCGGCCTGCAGCTGGTGCTTAAGGGCGAGTCTGTAGCCTACGCCGTGAAGGCTGTGGATATCTCGCAGGACGTGATCGATCGCGTTGCTGCACAGCACAAAAAATAATCCTTAAAGCCGCACCCGCAGTCGAGGCTGCGGCTTGAGCTTAAGGCGGGAACAGGAGATAAGTTATGCAGTTAAGCGCAATTGCCGCACAGATTGGGGCCCGCTTGGAGGGCGACGGTACGGTAGAGATCCACCGCATTGCCAATTTAAAAACTGCCGGCAGCGGTGAAATTTCTTTTTTATCTGATCCGCGCTATCGCAGCGTCCTGACGGCAAGTCAGGCCAGCGCCGTGATTGTGCGCGCGGATGATCTCCCGCATGTGGGCGGCAAGGCCGCCCTGGTGCTGCCCGATCCTTACGTCGGTTTTGCCAAAACCGCACAGCTGCTGGACAATACCCCGCGCATCGCAGACGGCATTCACCCTACGGCGGTGATTGACCCTGCGGCCGTCCTAGGCGCTGACGTCAGCGTCGGCGCCAATGCCGTCATCGGCCCGGAGGCTGAGATCGGCGCGTATGCGCAGATTGGCGCGGGCTGCGTCATCGGCCCGCGGGCGCAAATCGGCGAGTACACTAAGCTCTATCCCAATGTTTCGGTCTATCACGATGTCTTTATCGGCGCGCACTGCTTAGTGCAGTCGGGCACCGTCATCGGCTCGGACGGCTTCGGCTATGCCAACGAAAAGGGCCGCTGGCTGAAGATCCCGCAGACCGGGCATGTGCGCATCGGCAGTTTTGTGGAGATCGGCGCCTGCACCTGCATCGATCGCGGCGCTTTAGATGACACCGTGATTGAGGACAATGTCATTATCGACAATCTCTGTCAGATTGCCCACAACGTGAAAATCGGCACCGGGACGGCGGTGGCCGGCGGCACTACCTTCGCAGGCAGCGTCAAGATCGGCCGCTACTGCATTATCGGCGGCACCTCGGTCTTCAACGGTCATATAGAGATTGCCGATCAGGTGACCATCAGCGGTATGTGCATGGTGATGCGCTCCATCGATAAGCCGGGCATTTATTCCTCCGGCATCCCGGCGCAGAGCAATAAGGAGTGGCGTCTGACCGCCTCCCGCGTGCTGCACATCAATGAGATGTATCACAAGGTCAATGAGCTGGAACGCCGCTTAGCTGCGCTGGAGGGCCAAAAGCAGGCCTGAGACCTGCCGGGCGCAAATTTACTGACGCCTGCAGGCACTCTGCAAGCCGCCGGCTTAGTTTGTGGATTAAAATAACAGCAGAAAAAAAGAGAACTGCAAGTTTTAGGAGAAGCAAAGTGACTGAACAAGTGCAGAAGAAAACTTTAAATGTCGAAGAGATTATGAGTCTGCTCCCGCACCGCTATCCTTTCTTAATGGTGGATAGGGTAATTGACTACTCCATTACTGAGGAGCACAAGACCTTAAAGGCCATTAAGAACATCTCCTTCAATGAGCCGTTCTTCCAAGGTCATTTCCCGGGCAAGCCGGTGCTGCCGGGCGTTTTAATTTTAGAGGCCATGGCTCAGGCTACCGGCGTGCTGGCCTTTACCATGGTGGGCAAGCCTAACCCCGGAGAGCTGTACTATTTTGCTTCCATCGATCATGCCCGCTTCCGTCATCCGGTGGTGCCGGGCGATCAGCTGGTCCTGGATGTCGAATTTTTAAAGGAAAAGCGCGGCATCGCCTCGTTTAAGGGTGTGGCGACCGTGGACGGCAATGTAGTGTGTTCGGCCGACTTAATGTGCGCCAAGGTCAAGGCTTAAAGCAGGAGGCGGCATGATTGATCCTACTGCCTTAATTGATCCGTCCGCACAGGTGGCGGACAGCGCTGTCATCGGTCCTAACGTCGTCATCAAGGCGCATGTCATTATTGAAGGCGAGGTGCAGGTAGGCGAGGGCTGCGTCATTGAGCCTTTCTGCGTGCTGCGCGGTCCGACTAAGATCGGCAGGCGCAATCACATCTATCAGTTCTGCTCCATCGGCGAGGCCTGTCAGGACTTAAAGTACAGAAACGAGCCGACCACGCTGGAAATCGGCGATGACAATGTGATCCGCGAGCACTGCACCATGCATCGCGGCACGGTGCAGGGCAATGCCGTCACCCGGGTGGGCAGTCACAATCTCTTCATGGTCAACGTGCATGTGGCGCATGACTGCGTCATCGGCGACAACTGTATTTTTGCCAACAATGCAACCCTGGCCGGCCACGTGGTGATCGGCGATTACGTCATTTTCGGCGGTCTGTCAGCCATCCATCAGTTTGGGCGCGTGGGCGCGCATGCCTTTGTGGCCGGCATGGCGGCTCTTAATATGGACGTCCCGCCTTACGTGATGGCCGCCGGCCACTACGCCAAGGCTCACGGCATCAACCGCGTCGGGCTGCTGCGCCGCGGCTTTACTGAGGAGCAGGTCAACGCCCTGCGCCGCGCCTATATGATCATCTATCACAAGCACAATACCATTGAGCAGGCGATAGAGCAGTTAAGCGAGATGGCCAAAACTGAAAGCTGCGTACAGCCTTTAGTGGACTTCTTAAAGGAAAGCGGCCGCGGAATTGTGCGCTGATGACTGCGCTCGATCGAAATCAGCATTTATACGCCATTGTGGTCGGTGAAGCCTCCGGGGATACCCTGGGGGCCGGCTTAATGCGCGCCATCCGCCGCCGCGATCCGCAGGCGGCCTTCATCGGCATCGGCGGTCCCAGGATGATTGCCGAGGGCTTTACCTCCGCCTTTGCCATGGATGAGCTGTCGGTGATGGGGCTTTTTGAGGTAGTTTCGCATTTAGTCCCCATTCTCAAAATCCGCCGCCAGCTGATTAAAACCCTGCAGGATGCCCGTCCCTGCGTCATGGTCGGCATCGATGCTCCCGATTTTAATTTAACTGTCGAGCGCAAATTAAAGCAGGCCGGCATTCCGACGGTGCATTACGTCAGTCCCTCGGTGTGGGCCTGGCGCGAAGGGCGCATGAAGACTATTCGCCGCTCCTGCGATGAAGTGCTGGCGCTGCTGCCCTTTGAAAAGGATTTCTACGATAGAGTCGGGATGCCCTGCACCTACGTTGGACATACCCTTGCCAATGCGGTGCCTTTTGAAAACGATGCTGAGGATGCGCGCGAGCGCCTTGACCTCTATCGGCACTGCGTTGAGCCCATAGAGCGCGGCGTCACTAAGGTAATGGCGATCCTGCCCGGCTCGCGCAAAGGCGAGCTTACCCGCATGGTGCCGATCTTTGCCCGCACCGCGCGTCTGGTCAAGCATCAGCTCAAAGACGTGGTGTTTATTTCCGTCGCCGTCAATGATGAGCGGGCGGTGCTGCTCAAAGACTTATGGCTGGAGCATGCCCCGGATCTGTCGCTGACCATCTACGTGCGGCGCAGTCAGGAGGTGATCGCGGCCTCTGATGCCGTGCTCCTTACCTGCGGCACGGTGGCCTTTGAGACTATGCTCTTAAAGCGTCCGATGGCGGTGGCCTATAAGGTAAGCGCTCTTTCCGCCGCCATCGCTCGGCATCTGCTTAAGATTGACATGTACTCGCTGCCCAATCTGCTGGCCCGGCGCAGAATTGTAGGCGAGTTCATTCAGGAAAACTGCCGGCCGGAGCTGCTGGCAGCCGAGATGGTGAAGCTTTTAAAGTCAGATAATCTTTTAATGAAAAAAGAATTTCTGACCATTCATAAAGCCATCTGCATGAACAGCGATGAAATCGCGGCGCAGGCGATTTTTACCTTAATGCAGAAATCTGCAGGGCAGATCACTGAAGTCTCAGAGATCCCCGCGCCAGCGCAGCCCCAGCCCGAAGAGCCCAGAGAGCAGGATGAAGCGCCGACGCACGCGCCGGCAGCGGCAGAGCCGCCTGAGAGCACAGAGACTGAACCTGCGGCACAGCCGCAGGAGATGTCTGCACAGAAAGCAGAGCCTGCGAGCAGATCACAGCCGGAGTACAGCGCAGACGCGCTGCTTAAGCATCACGCCGAGGTCAGCCTTAAGGCTGACCATTAAAGGAGCGCAGCATGGCGCGCATTAAAGCACCTCTTGAGCCCTTTGTTTATCCTATTGACCCTAAGACCCATCTTATCTGCGGGGTCGATGAGGCCGGGCGCGGGCCCTTAATGGGCAATGTCACGGCCGCCTGCGTGGTGCTGGATCCGGCAAAGGCCATCGCGGGGCTCAATGACTCGAAGAAGCTTAGTGAGAAAAAGCGCGAGGAGCTCTTTTATCTTATCAAGCGCGATGCGCTGGCCTTCGGCATCGGTGAGTGCACGCCGCAGGAAATTGATGAGCTCAATATCTTAAATGCGGCGCTGCTGGCCATGCGCCGGGCGTACCTGAACATGGATCTGCCCTGCGCTTTAATGCTGGTGGACGGCAATAAGCTCCCGCCGGAGCTGCCCTTAATGGCTCAGGCGGTGGTTAAGGGCGATGCCCGCGTGCCGGAGATCGCGGCGGCATCTATCCTGGCTAAGGTTACCCGTGATCATGAGCTTTATGAGCTCGATCGTCAGTATCCGGAGTACGGCTTTGCACAGCACAAAGGTTATCCTACTAAGGCGCATTTAGAGCGCCTGCAGCAGCTGCCGCTGCTTGACTGCTACCGCAGATCCTATGGACCTGTGGCCAAACTCATGGCGCAGCGGGCCTCACAAATCTAAGGTTTGATGCTGGAAAAATGACGCTGACTGCGGTAAATTTAGACGCTGGCTCAGCGCAGGAAAAAGGGAGTATTTGATGAATATCAATTATTTAGATTTTGAACAGCCGATTGCCGAGCTGCTGGAGCATATTGAAGAGCTCAAGCGCATCAGCAGCACTGCCGGTATTGATGTTGATATGTCAAAGGAATTGGCGCAGCTGGAGAAAAAGAACTTAGAGCTCACCAAGAAGATCTATTCCTCCTTATCCTCCTGGCAGATTTCGCAGCTGTCGCGTCATCCCATGCGCCCGTACTCTTTAGACTACATTCAGCGCATCTTTACTGATTTTCAGGAATTAGCCGGCGATCGTGCATTTGCCGATGATAAGGCCATTGTGGGCGGCCCTGCGCGTTTAAACGGACTGCCCGTGATGGTTATCGGCCATCAGAAGGGCCGCGATGTGCGCGAGCGCACCCTGCGCAATTTCGGCATGCCGCGCCCTGAGGGCTACCGCAAGGCCATGCGTTTAATGCACATGGCTGAGCGCTTCAATATGCCTATCATTACCTTTATTGACACTCCGGGCGCTTACCCCGGCGTGGGCGCGGAGGAGCGCTCCCAGGCCGGAGCCATTGCTGAAAGCTTAAAGTGCATGGCTCAGCTCAAAACTCCCATTATCTGCACCGTGATCGGTGAAGGCGGATCAGGCGGCGCACTGGCTATCGGCGTCGGTGATCGCGTCAATATGCTGCAGTACTCCACCTACTCGGTTATTTCCCCGGAAGGCTGCGCCTCCATCTTATGGAAGAGCGCTGAAAAAGCTCCGCTGGCAGCAGAGGCCATGAACATCACTGCCGATAAGATTAAAGCTTTAGGCCTGATTGATGACGTGATTAAAGAGCCCTTAGGCGGCGCGCATCGCGATTATGATGCAGCTGCAGCAGCTATTAAGCAGACTTTAATTGAGGAGCTGCAGATCCTGCGCGGCCTGCCGCAGGATCGGCTGATTGAGCAGCGCTTTACCCGCCTGATGAATTATGGCTACTGCTAGTCTCCCCCGCTCGCGGGAGGAGGCTCAGCGCACAGCTGATCGCATTGCAGCGCACTTAGTGCAGCTGCTGCCCCCTGGCAGATTATTAATCGGTCTGTCAGGCGGGCCGGATTCCACCTTACTGCTCTACATTCTAAAGTGCGTTACTAAGCTGCATAGAGGCTTTTCTCTGCGCGCCGTGCACTGCATCCACGGCCTTGATGCTGACGATCCGATTTGGCTTGCCCACTGTCAAAAGCTCTGCGCCATGCTGCAGGTGCCGCTTACCTTAAAAAAGCTTAACATCGTCTATAAAAACCGCGAGTCTCCCGAGGACAGCTCGCGGCAGGAGCGCTACGCCGCACTGCTCTCGGAGCTGAAGACGGCCGATTACTTGTGTCTTGGGCATCAGGGCGATGACAATGTGGAAAATCTGTTCCTGGCCTTAAAACGCGGCGCAGGACCGCAGGGACTTGCGGGCATGCACGAGATCACTGAGGATCGGCGCGGCACTATTGTGCGCCCGCTGCTGCATCTCTCCCGCAAGCAGATTGAAGCGCTGACTGACAAGCTGGAGCTGCCCACGGTCTTTGATATTTCCAACACCTATTTAAAGTTTGAGCGCAATTTCTTTCGCCTGCAGATCCTCCCCCGCATTAAGGAGCGCTTCCCGAGCTTTCCTCAGGCCGCTGCCCGCAGTCAGCAGCTGTGTGCCTTAGAGCATGATCTGGCTGAGCGCTTTATTGCCCCGCTGCTCCATGAGCGGGCGGATCAAGAAAAGCTGCGGCTTAACTGCACGGGGCTTGATTGGCGCGACGAGCATTTGTGCTTAATGCTGCTGCGCGCTTTCTGCCAGCTGGTCTTAGAGCAGCCGCCTGAGCTTGCCTTACTGCGCCAGGCGCTGCAGCTGATGGCCGGTACGCACGGTCGGGTAGGGCGCATTGTGCTGCAGCAGGGGGCATGGCAGCTGCAGCGCTTTAAACAGTATTTATATCTGACGCAGCCGCGCCCGCTGCCGTTTGCTGACAGCAGGGAGCACTGCGTTCAGCTGTCAATCGGGCAGAGCGCGGCTTTAAACGGCAGCATCTATACTCTTAAGGCCGGTGCGCCGCCGTCTGACTCACAAGTCGGCTGGTATCGGCTGCCGCCTGCGGGGGCGGAGCTTATTTTCAATGCGGCGGGATCGCTAAAACTTAAAGCTGTCGGGCGGGAGCAGCGCCGCGAGCTTAAAAAGCTCTACGGAGAGTTCGCCGTGCCGCAATGGGAGCGGCCGTTTCAGCCCTTAGTGCGTGCGCAGGGCGAGATCTGGGGACTGGGGCGTATTTTTGTCTGTGATGCAGGGCAGGCGCCTGAAGACTGGGAGTGGGTGCAGCTTAACATTACACCGGCAGCGCCGGCATAGGCATTTGGGACAAAAAAGTGCCGGGCAGCTCAGCTGTCCGGCCAAGGGGTGTATTATTCAGAAGAAGCAAACTAAATTCGGGGTTTCTCTGCGAAACTGTAATTTAGAGTGCGCAGGGGCGCAAAAGTTCCGCAGCTTTGCCGGAAAAATTTATAAAAGCTCCTTCAAGGCCAAAACATGCTGAAAAATCACAAATTAAAGTCGCTGATTTGATGGGCTGACGGAATTTGGCCGCTTTACTGCGGCAATGGCCTTTGAAATTAATGCCCTAAACAAGAAAAGGCCAGATCTGCAGGGGATCTGGCTAATGATGAGAAAAATCAGATGAAGCAAACATAAATCTGCGTTTCTTGCGAAACTATAACTTAGAGGGCTGCCGGCGCTGAAAGTTCCCTCAAACTGCAATTTTTTATAAAATTTTTTTTGCCTGCAGCTTAACTTAATGTAAAAGCACAGAAAAATTTTGTCAGCATCCGCTTGGAAATACTTGCATCAGCCGCTGTATTTGCTTATACTAACCATAGTTAGACATAGCTAACTAAAAAGCAAACGGCAGGGGTTCCACGTGTTTTTCTGCCGCTGCTCCTTGCAAGTGTTAACCTGAAATGGTGGTTATGGGCGCGGGACTTTCAGCAGAAGGTCCCGCCTTTCTTTTGGGGCACGCAGGAATTTATTCCTCCAGACCCAAATTTGCCCGCGTTAAGCTGAAGAGATCGTAAAGCTCGGTATTTGACAGTACGCCCAGCCACTTGGTCCCGGACACTACCGTAAGATCGGCCAGATCCCGCTTCTGCTGCATAATGGCGTTAATCTTCTCTTCAAAGGTGTTAGCCGTGATGAAGCGATAGACCTGCACGTTTTTGGTTTGACCGATGCGGTAGGCGCGATCGGTAGCCTGTTCCTCCACGGCCGGATTCCACCACAGATCAAAGTGAATTACCGCCTCTGCAGCCGTGAGATTGAGACCGGTGCCGCCGGCCTTGAGCGAGAGCAGCAGGAACGGGGTCTTATAATCCGGATCATTTTGGAAGCGATCCACCAGTACCTGCCGCTGCTGCGGCGTCTGCTGGCCGCGGATAAAAGGCAGATCCAGCTTAAGCTCGGACTTAAACCACTGCTGCAGCAGCTCGCCCATGCCGGTGTACTGCGTGAAGATCAGCGCCTTGTGGCGGCCGTCGAGCAGTTCTGAGGCTAAATCCAGTAAATGGAGGACCTTGCCGGAATCCTTCATGCCGTAATCCTCGGACGTGCCTTTGACCTGATCTTCAAGTTCGGCGCTGCGCAGATACTGTACCGGGCTGTTGCAAATCTGCTTTAGGCTGTTGATAAGTCTCAGCACTAAAGTGCTGCGCTCGAAGGCATGCACGTCATCGACGCCGCGAATCTGCGCCATGATGGAGTCGAGTACCGCCTGATAGAGGCTGGCCTGCGCCGGCGTCAGCTCGCAGTACTCATCCTTGGTGAACTTATCGGGCAGATCGGCAATGATATTGCGGTCAGTTTTCAGGCGGCGCAGGATGAAGGGCCCGGTAATGCGCTGGAAGCGAGCGATGGCCAGCGGATCGCGGTGCCACTCAATCGGTGAGGAAATCTCCCGCTGAAAGCTGGTCAAATTGCCCAGGAGGCCTGGATTGACGAAGTCCATAATCGACCAGTATTCCGCCAGGCGATTTTCCACAGGCGTACCGGTGATGGCAATATAATTCTGACCCTTTAAGGATTTCAGGGCTTTGACCGTCTGTGCATTATGGTTCTTGAGGTTCTGCGCTTCATCGGCGGCAATTAAGCGGTAGGTCAGGCCGTTTAACCCAATCAGGCTCTGTCTGAGCATTTCTGCTGCCGGCGCGGCAGCACGCGAAAAAAAAGGGCGGCCGCCGCCGCCCCATGAGATGAGGACACTATTACAAGCCGAAACCGAAGTAGCGGTTGGCATTATTAAAGGAGATATCCTGCACTAACTGGCCTAAGTACTCCATGTCGGCCGGATACATGCCGTTTTCGACCCAGCCGCCGATTAAATTGCACATAATGCGGCGGAAGTACTCGTGACGGAAGTAGGACAGGAAGCTGCGGGAGTCGGTCAGCATGCCCACGAAATTGCCCAGCACTGATAAGGATGCCAGAGTGGTCATCTGATCGATCATGCCGTGGTAGCTGTCGTTAAACCACCAGGCGGAGCCCTGCTGAATCATGCCCTGAGCTGCGGTGCCCTGGAAGGAGCCGATGGCCGCGCCGATGATGGCATTGTCAGACGGATTTAAGGAGTACCAAATCATCTTAGGCAGGCTGCTGCGCTTTAAGAGCTCATTCATCAGCGTGGTGATGCCGTAAGCGCAGGCGCAGTTGTCGATGCAGTCAAAGCCGGTATCAGCGCCTAATTTCTCGAACATGGCGGTGTTCGGATCGCGGATAGCGCCGTAGTGCATCTGCATCACCCAGCCGTACTTGGCATAGCCCTGAGCCAGGTGGATCAGGATCATGCTCTTGTAGGCTTCGATCTCGGTCGGATTTAACGGCTCGCCCTGTACGCCTTTCTGGAAAATGCTCTCCAGCTTCTCGTCAGAGACTACGCGGCAGTAGGCATAATCGACGCCGTGATCGGAGGCGCGGCAGCCCATGTCGTTGAAGAACTTCATGCGATCGTCCAGGGCGGCGAAGAAGTCTTTGCAGGAGCTGATATTGCGGCCGGTGAGCCTGGCAATGTGGGTGACATAATCAGCAAAGCCCGGCTTTTCGATCTTCATGGCCTTATCAGGACGCCAGGCCGGCAGCACTCTGCACGGGCAGTTAGGATCGGCGGCCAGCTTCTGATGCCACTCTAAGGAATCGCCCGGATCATCGGTGGTGCAGACCAGCTTGACGTTAGAGCGCTTGATGATGGACTGTACGCGGAACTCGTCAGTGGCGAGCTTGGCATTGCACTGATCCCAGATCTCTCTGCAGGTTTTCTCAGACAGGGGCTTGGTGATGCCGAAATAGCGCTGCAGCTCTAAGTGGGTCCAGTGATACAGCGGATTGCCGATGGCGCGCGGCAGGGTCTTGGCAAACTGTTCGAATTTCTCGTAGTCAGAGCTCTCGCTGCCGGTGATGAGCTTCTCATCGATGCCGTTGGATCTAATCATGCGCCACTTGTAGTGATCGCCGCCCAGCCAGGCTTCGGTGATATTGCGGAACTGATGGTTTTCTGCAATCTCACGCGGATTGATGTGGCAGTGATAGTCGATAATCGGCATTTTGGCTGCATAATCGTGATACAGGGTCTTAGCAGTATCGGTCTGCAGCAGAAAATCTTTGTCCATAAAGGCTTTCATGGTTTTTGCTCCTTTAAGGTTCAGCGCCCTGCGTTAGAGCTTTGGCGCTGGATATGCTTTTTAAATCAGGGGTTGATCCCGCCCAAGTCCTGCGGACTTGAGCGGTTAACAGGTTCATACAGCAGTTTTACCCGAGGGTAGCCTGGTAGCCTGCCAGTTCAGGCAGCCAGCTGGATATCGACGGGAAGTAGGTGCACAGCATCAGCACGGCAATAATCACTACGTAGTACGGGAGCAGCGGCTTGAACACGCGCTCGATAGTGGTCTGCGCTACTTTCACGCCGACGAACAGGATGTTGCCTACCGGAGGAGTGATGGTGCCGATGCACAGGTTGTAGGTGATCATGATGCCGAACTCGATCGGGCTTAAGCCGCAGGTCGCAGCAATCGGCAGGAAGATCGGGGTGAAGATCAGAATTGCCGGGGTGGTGTCCAGGAAGGTGCCGACGAACAGCAGGAAGATGTTGATGATAAGCAGAATGATGTACTTATTGGTGCTGATGGCATTGAGCATATCGCCCACGGCAGCCGGGATGTTCACGAAGGAAATCACCCAGGACATGATGGAGGACACGCCGATGAGCAGCACGATAATGCCGGTCATTAAGGCCGAGTCAGCATAAATCTGCTTTAACTGCTTCCAGGTAATCGAGCGGTAGATGACCGACAGGATCAGGGAGTACACCACAGCCACGACTGCGCCTTCGGTGGCGGTAAAGGCGCCGGTGATAATACCGGCGATCACCACCACGATAAGGAACAGCGACGGAATGGCGTCTAAGGTGACCTTCAGCGCTAAAGCGGCCGTGATCTTCTGCTTGTCGCCTTCATAGCCTAATTTTTTGGCGTAGAAGAAAGCAACAACCATGCAGGAGAGGCCCCACAGAATGCCCGGAATGTAGCCTGCGAGGAACAGCGCGGCTACGGAAGTACCGCCGGATACCAGCGAGTAGGTAATGAGCACGTTTGACGGCGGGATCAGCAGGCCGGTAGGCGCGGTGGCGATGTTAACGGTGGCCATATAGTCCTTGCTGTAGCCCTGCTTCTCGGCAATCGGTCCAATGATGGAGCCCATGGCGGAAGCGGCAGCCACGCCGGAGCCGGAAATAGCGCCGAACATCATGTTGGCCATGCAGTTGGTGTGTGCGTATGAGCCCGGAAGCTTGCCCACCAGCAGACGGGCAAAGTTCATGAGACGCATGGCGATGCCGCCTGAGTTCATGATGTTGCCGGCCAAAATGAAGAACGGAATGGCGATCAGGGTGAAGACCGAAATGCCGGTGAAGGTACGCTGCGAACCGGTCTGCAGCATCATGTTGAAATCCAGAGCGCCGGCGCCTGCAATTAAGGAGGACAGCGCGATGGCGATGCAGATAGGCACGCCTAAAACCAGCAGCACCAGCATCAGGGCTGCCATGGTTAAACCTACAGTAAGAGTCATAATGTTTTTCTCCTGTTATGCTGCAGCCTTAGGCCTGTTCAACATGTTTGCCGTATTCGGCGATGTTGGGATCGCTGAATTTCTTAACCATGTCGGCTAAGTTGAGCAGGCAGTAAACGGTGATGATCACGCCGGCAATCGGCAGTACGGCATACATCAGGCCCATGGAAACGCCTAAGGAGGCCGTCACCTGAGTAGTGTTCATCTGCACCATGTAGGAACCGCCGTAAATTAACAGCAAAATGGCGGTGGCGAGCACTAAAAGCTCAGAGAAGATGTCCAGGCACACGCGGGCTTTGCCGGTGAACTTGTTGTACACGAAGGACATGCACAGATGTCCGCGCTGACCGAACACCACCGCAGCCGCTAAAATCGACAGCCAGGTGAAGCTGTAGGTAATAAGCTCTTCTGAGATGGTACTCGGTGAATTGAAGCAGTAGCGGGTAACAATCTGATAAGTGCCTACCACCGTCATCATCATGAACAGCACCATGCATAAGGTGGTAATGACTTTATCCAGTACCTTTCTAATAGCCTGCATAAATTACTCCCTAAAAGTAAATTCAGCGTGCGGTCTTATTTGTCCTGCAGTTAAAAGCGCAGGCAAGCAAGACTGGGGTATTGATTTGCTGGGGTTTGGAGGTCTGGCAGGGGCTGCGCTGCAGCCCCTGCTGGTCTTGAACCGTATTAACCGGCCTGATTGGCAGCGGTGGCAGCGTCATACAGCGGCTTTAACTCCGGAGTGGCATTGAGCAGCTGCTGATGGAGCGGCAGCACTTTATTGCGGAATTCATTCACATCTACAGTGATGAACTCAACGCCCATGCCTTCGGCAGTCTTCTTGGCAGTGTCTACAGCCTGATGCCATGCGGCGAACTCAGCCTTCTGAGCTTCCTTGGCAGCGTCGGTGAATACCTGCTTGTCCTCAGCCGGGAGCTTGTCTAAGAATGCCTTGGAGGCCACCAGCAGATCCGGACACATCTGATGCATATCGTAGGTGAAGTACTTGGTTACCTCGCCGTGCTTCTGGTCAGTTAAGGCCAGCTCGTTGTTCTCAGCGCCGTCGATCACGCTCTGCTGCAGCGCAGAGTAAACTTCACCGAAGCTCATCGGGGTAGCAGCGCCGCCGAAGGCTTCCATCATGGCCACGTTGGTAGGACCTGCCTGCACGCGGAACTTCTTGCCGGCGATGTCGGCCACCGAGCGGATCGGGGTCTTAGCGTAGAAGTTGCGGGTGCCGGCGGTGAAGGCGGCAACCGGTACGAAGCCGTCGGCGTTAGAGTTGACCGATAAGGCCTCTAAGGTCTTAGGATCGGTAATGAACTTCTCGTAAGCGGTTTCAGAGGTGAAGAGATAAGGGATGGAGAATAAAGAGTAGAGCTTATCGAAGGATTCGATATTGGCGGTGGACACTACTAAGTACTGCACGGAGCCCTGCTTAATGAGCTCCAGCACCTTCTCGTTGGCGCCTAAGGTACCGTTCGGATAAATGGTGATTTCGTACTTATCGGCCAGCTTGCTCTCAACGTATTTCTTGAAGGCCTCTAAGCCGATGTGATCCGGGTGGGTCTCAATCTGGGTGTGAGACATGCGGACTAACTGCTTGCCGCCGCTGCTGCCGTCGCCGCCGCAGCCGGTTAAAGCAATTGCCGAAGCCACTGCAGCAGCAATGGCGGTGCCGATTAACTTATTAAAACGCATGAATAATGTCCTCTCAGTGGAAAAAACCAGACTGTACAGCAGCACGGCAAAAAACTGCCGTACTTGTATACAAGCCCATTAATAATACTTTAACCTGCGGGCAAATAAAAAACTGTTAACTAGAGCATATTTTTGCGATTGATCTGATCAAATCGGCGTTTTTGAGCGCAAATGTTGCAGTAAACTGCAGCCCTTGGGTGCAAGTAATTCGGGCAGATCGTCAGGAGTCTGGGCAGGAAGCGCACTTGCCGATGCAGCCATAACTTTACAATTTCATCGCTTTTGTACGTATACCCTTAACATTTCGGTCTTTAGTGGATGTAAACGTCTGGTCTAAGCGCTTGTTTGCCGCAGAAAGCGTCGCAGGCGGCTTTTCTTAGGCTGTGGTGCGGAGCAGATCTGCCGGACTGCCGAGAGACTGCATGGAGAATAAGCACTGGAAGCTCAATTTGGGATATGAGGGGCTCAAATGCAGGAGCGGATCTTAAATTTAGATTGAATTGATCTGATGACTTTGAGGGGTGCAGGCGCTTAAAGCGCAGATTAGCGAGCCTGATCGGCTAAGAGATCTGCTAAGCCCGGGCTGCTGTCTGCGCCGGCAAAGACGGCCGGCGCAGCAGAGAAGGTTAGAAATCGGCCGAGCGCGGTGCGCGCGGGAACGGAATGGCGTCGCGGATGTTGCCCACGCCGGTGACATAGACCACGAGACGCTCAAAGCCCAGGCCGAAGCCTGAGTGCGGCACGGAGCCGTAGCGGCGCAGATCGCGATACCACCAGTAGGCGTCCTTATTCAGCCCGAGCTCATCCATGCGCTTATCGAGGAGCTCTAAGCGCTCTTCACGCTGCGAGCCGCCGATGATCTCGCCGATGCCCGGAGCCAGCACGTCCATGGCGGCCACGGTTTTGCCGTCATCGTTCTGGCGCATGTAGAAGGCCTTAATGTCCTTGGGGTAGTTCTTCACCACCACCGGGGCTTTAAAGTGCTCTTCAGCCAAGTAGCGCTCGTGCTCGGACTGCAGATCGATGCCCCACTTTACCGGATACTCGAACCTGCGGCCGCAGTTTTCCAAAATGGTGATGGCGTCGGTGTAGTCCACCTGCGCAAAGTCGGCCTTGATGAAGTTCTCAAGGCGGGTTACGGCATCCTTATCCACGCGCTGTACGATAAAGGCCATGTCGTCGGCGCGCTCCCTGAGCACAGCCTTGAACACGTACTTGAGCATGTCCTCGGCTACCTTAGCGCAGCCGTTAAGGTCAGTGAAGGCCATCTCCGGCTCGCACATCCAGAACTCAGCTAAGTGGCGGGTAGTGTTGGATTCCTCAGCGCGGAAGGTCGGCCCGAAGGTATAGCATTTAGAGAACGCGCAGGCGTAGGTCTCAACGTTCAGCTGGCCGGATACGGTTAAATAAGCGTGCCGACCGAAGAAGTCCTGCGAGAAATCCACCTCGCCCTTATCATTTTTAGGCAGATGGTTTAAGTCAAAATTGGTGACGGTGAACATCTCGCCGGCCCCTTCACAGTCAGAGGCGGTGATCTCCGGGGTAGAGACCCACATAAAGCCGCGCTCCTGGAAGAAGGAGTGCACGGCGTAGGCCAGAGTATTGCGGATGCGCATCACCGCGCCGATTAAATTGGTGCGCGGGCGCAGATGCGCATACTCGCGCAGATATTCCACGCTGTGGCGCTTGGCGGACATCGGATAGGTATCAGGATCTTCCACCAAGCCTAAGACCTTGAGGGAAACAGCCTTCAGCTCCACGGCCTGACCTGCGCCCTGCGAGGCCTGCAGTATTCCTTCGACCATTAAGGAGCAGCCGGTGGTGAGTTTTAAAACTTCGTCCTGATAATTGGGCAGGGTATTATCAGCAATCACCTGCAGATTATTGAAGCAGGAGCCGTCAGACAATGCGATAAAGGAAAATCCTGCCTTAGAGTCGCGGCGGGTGCGCACCCAGCCGCCGACCGTTACCGTGCTGCCCGGGGCAAATTGGCCGGACAGCAGTTCTTTTACTGAAGATAAACTCATGGTTGCTTCCTAAGTTAAAACACCAGGCAGCCTGCAGCTGCCTTCCGATAAAAATCTAATGACTAAAATCCGCCTGCTGTTTACTGTCCGCTGGGCAGAGCCGGTTCCTGCTGCTGGGGCAGCGCAATGCTCTCAGGCTTCAGCACGCCGTGATCGGTGGCCACGGTCAGCATGGCCCGCGGATGCCTCGTACTGCCTGCAATAATGATGCAGGGCAGCTCGCGCTGATGATGCTCTTTTAAAAAGGCGTTGATGTCGACGGCAAGACGCACCCCGGCTAAGCGCTGCTCCACTTCCACGGGGCCGTAATCGGGGATGTCCACCCGGGCTCTGACGATGGTAATGCCGCGCACGCTCTCACAGGATAAAAACTCAGCGGTTGAACGCACGCCCTGGGCTATCAGGGTCTTTGATCTTTTATACAGATAGAAGCTCTTGAAAGCCAAAAGGGCAAAGAGCGCGGCCATAAAATACTGCATATAAGGCTGCCCGTTCAGCTCGACCTTAACGTAGATGGCCATCAGAGCGGAGATCAGCACAATCAGGCTGTAGCAGATGGCAAAAAACAGCTGCGCTTTGCCGGCGCGCGGCTCAAAAGTGTGGTTCCTAATCATGAGAGATGATGCCCTCAAAAGTCGCATTGGGGTTGAAGCTTAAAGCCTGCTCCGCCTCTGTAAAGGTTAAATGCACCAATACCGAAACCGGGAGCTTGAGCATGCGGTTATAGGTTAAAGAATAAGCGGCTGCCGGCGGCAGCAGATTGGCCGGGACCTTATAGCTTAACTTCAGATCCTGATTGGGCGGCAGCATTTCGTCCTGAGGGGCAGGCTGAATTAACTCAGCGGCCTTAGTGCCGTTGATAAAGACTGTGATCTCAGTCTGCTGCAGCGGCAGCGGCTGCAGGGAGTCGTGGCGCAGCGTGCATTCCACGTCAAAGCCCGGAGCGGCCTCGCCTGAGGCTAGACTTACATGACTTATCGCCAGATCAGGGCGCTGCGAGCCCTCCGGCAGCGTCTGACAGCCGGTCAGAGCAAAGATGCCGCATAAAGTCAGCGCGGCGAGCAGAAGCTTCTTGCGCATGTCTGTACCTCTAAATCTGTTAACTGAAGCTGATGCCTGAAAGCCTTTTATAAAAGGCTGATTTTACCACTATCTATATTTTGCTGTCAGCGCTGATTGTCCCGGCCGGCACGCGTTTTATGCACCAAATAGGAGCAGTGCGCGGTGATGGCGCGCCATAATGATGCAGAAAAGGGCGTTTTGCCTTTCTGCACAAAATTAGGGCTATGATGACCGCGTATTAACTTACTGCGGCGGCGCGATCCGCCGGATATAACTGATTAGGTTTAGTTCATTGAATATTTAGGAACGTTTTATGGCTGCTCTGGCTAAATTCAGCGCCTTTGTCGGCAAGACCTTTGCCGTCTGGGTGATCATCTTTGCCTTTTTGGCTTATTTCTCCCCCGATACTTTTAAGTTTTTAGCTCCGTATATTTCACTGCTGCTGGGTATTGTCATGTTCGGCATGGGCCTTACCCTGCGCGCTAAGGATTTCTCTGAGGTAGTGACCCGTCCGTTTGACGTCATCATCGGCATCTTAGGTCAGTTCGTGATCATGCCGCTGACCGCCTACCTCCTGTGCCTCGCTCTGCAGCTGCCCTCGGAGATCGCCGTGGGCGTGATCTTAGTCGGCTGCTGCCCCGGCGGTACTGCTTCCAATGTGATGACCTTCCTGGGCAAGGGCGATGTGCCGCTGTCGGTGACTATTTCCGCCTGCACCACGGTGATGGCGCCGATTGTCACTCCGGCTCTAATCTATTTATTTGCCAATCAGTGGGTGGAAGTTGATCCGTGGGGCATGTTCATGTCCATCGTGCAGATCGTGATCCTGCCGATTGTCGCCGGCGTGATAGTGAACTCTCTCTTCGGCAAAGTGGTGCGTCAGGCCGTGACCGTACTGCCGCTGATTTCCGTGCTGGCCATTGTGGCTATTGTCTGCGCGGTGGTGGCCGTGAGCCAGAAGCAGATCGCTGAGACCGGAGCTCTGATCTTTGCGGTGGTGGTGCTGCACAACGGTTTAGGTCTGCTGTTCGGCTATCTGCTCGCCAAGGTGTTCAAGATGCCGCTGCCCAAGCGCAAAACCTTATCCATCGAGGTGGGCATGCAGAACTCCGGCTTAGGCGTAGCCTTGGCTATGGCGCACTTCAGCCCGCTGTCGGCAGTGCCGTCTGCCATCTTCTCGGTGTGGCACAATATTTCCGGCCCGATCTTAGCTACCATCTTTGCCAATATGAAGGATGAGACGCCTGCCAAAAAGGCTGAAGCAAAGTAAGCTTATCTAAGATCAGACTGCTCTGATTCCCGCCCGGCTCAGGTTTCTGCGTCGGGCGGCATGTTCTTTAAACAGCTCAAGCGCTGCTATTCCCAGCTTTGCATTTGGCAGCCTGCATATTATCTCAACGGCATCTGGGCGCTGTTTAAGCGCGGCGATCTGAGCTTAAGTCATCTGATCACTTTGCGGCAAAATAGGCTTAAAAAGCTCAGCTGTCCTCCGCTGACGGGACTTGGAGATCTGCCCTCTTTTCCTTGATCAGGTCTGCAGCGCGCGGGTGCTGAAAAGCGCAAAAAGTACGATCCAGCCCGCATTTTTATCAAGTTTTACCGTCCTGCTCCAGCGTTCTGCTCTACAATATACGGCAGATTTTTTTTCACTACAGGGCATTTGCAGAGATGAACAAACTTGATTTAAACCTCTTTCCGCAGTTAAAAAGTGATCTGAAGATTAAGGTGATGCAGTTTGGCGAGGGCAACTTCCTGCGCGGCTACATCGACTGGATGATCTTCAAGTTAAATCAGCAGGGCCTGTTTAACGGCCGCATTTTAGCGATTCAGCCTACTCCGCGCGGGCGCGTGCTGCCTAAGCTTCTCGATCAGGACTGCTTATACACTACTATTCTCTACGGGATTAAGGACGGCAGGTCCACTGAGACCATCGAGCAGGTCAATTCCATTGCGGCCGGCTTAAATCCCTATACCCAGTGGCCTGAGGTGTTAAAAGCAGCCTTAAGCGAGGATTTGCAGTTCATCTTCTCCAATACCACTGAAGCCGGCATTGTCTATGACAAGTGCGATTATTCCGAGACTGAGGCTCCGACCTCCTTCCCGGCCAAGCTTACCATTGTGCTCTATGCCCGCTTTAAGGCCTGGAAGGACAAGTGTCAGTGCGGCGGCGGTCTGACCATCATGCCGTGCGAGCTGATTGAGGATAACGGCTCTAAGTTAAAGCAGATCGTGCTGCAGCATGCCGCTGACTGGAATTTAGGCCAGGAGTTCAAGGCCTATATTGAAGAGGACTGCCGCTTCTTAAATACCTTAGTAGATCGCGTGGTTTCCGGCTATCCGGTGGCGCTTGCGCAGGAGTATGAACAGAAGCTGGGCTATACCGATACCTTAATGACCTGCGGCGAGACCTTCGGCTTCATGGCCATTGAGGGTGATGCTGCGGTCGAGGAGATGCTGCCTTTTGCCAAGGGCGGTCTCAATGTAGTGACGGCTCCGGACATCAGCCCGTACCGTCTGCGCAAGGTGCGCATCTTAAACGGCGCGCACACCGCCAATGTACCGGCGGCATTCCTGGCCGGCCTCGATACCGTCGATCAGATGATGGCGCATCCGGTGACCGGTCCTTTTGTGCAGTCTGTGGTCTTTGATGAAATCATCCCGGCCGTGAACTTACAGAAGGACATGCTCAAGAGCTTTGCTGAAGACGTGATGAACCGCTTCAGAGAGCCGGCTATGCACCATCAGTTAGCCTCTATTCTGATGAACTGCACCTCGAAGATCAAAGCGCGCGTTATTCCGTCGATTTTAGACGCCCGCGCCAAGGGCGTGCTGCCTAAGAAGCTGTGCTTTGCCTTAGCCGCCTACATGGCCCTGTATAAGAACGCCGACGGCCTGCCCGTCAAGGTAGTCCGCGCTGAGGGCAAAACCGGCGAGTTCAACGACGACGCTTACGCCGTTGAGGCGCTGCAGAAGGCCTGGGGACTGTATCAGAAGAGCGAAGCTTCCGCCATGTCCGTGGTCAAGGCTGTGCTGTCTGATGCCAAGCTGTGGGGCAGCGATTTATCCTGTGATGTGGATCTGACCGCTTTAACCGCCAAGCTCACCCATGCGGTGATCACTGACGGCGTGCTGCCGACCATGCAGGCTTTACTGGAGCAGAACTGATGCAGGCTGTCATTATTCATCCCGCCGACTGCGTGGCAGTCGCGCTGCAGGATTTATCCAAGGGCACTGCGGTGACCTTAGATAACGGGCAGTGCGTCACCCTGCAGGACGATATTACGCGCGGGCATAAGTTTGCCTTAAAAGATCTGCCCGCAGGCGCCCCGGTAATTAAGTACGGCTTCCCCATCGGCACCGCTAAATGCGCCATTGCCGCAGGGCAGCATGTGCATACCCATAATGTGAAGACTGCGCTGAAAGGTCAGGGCGAGTATGCCTACACCCCGGCGCCAAAGGCGCAGCTGCCGTACGTGGAGCGCACCTTTAAAGGTTATGTGCGCAAAAACGGCTCTGTAGGCATTCGCAATGAGATCTGGATTATTCCGACGGTCTTCTGCGTCAATGAAGTGGCCCGTGAGCTGGAGCGCTACGCTGTAAGCCGCTTGGGTGAGTTCGCCCATGTGGACAGCGCTGCCGCTTTAACTCATCCGTACGGCTGCTCGCAGATGGGCGATGACATGACCACCACCATGAAGGTCTTAGCCTGCCTGTCGGCGCATCCCAATGCCGGTGCGGTGCTGATCTTAGGTTTGGGCTGCGAGAACAACAACATCGGCGTGTTTAAGCAGTATCTCGATCTTGATGATGATCGCCTGTTCTTCCTGAACTCCCAGGAAGTAACCGATGAGCTCGAAGAGGGCGAGAAGATCATCGACGCCATGCTTGCTAAGGCCAATGAGGCTGTGCGTGAGGATGTGCCGCTTTCCGAGCTGCGTATTGGACTTAAATGCGGCGGCTCTGACGGCCTGTCCGGCATTACGGCCAATCCGCTGATCGGCCGCGTCTCCGACCTGGTGGTAGGCGCGGGCGGCACCTCCGTGATGACCGAAGTACCGGAGATGTTCGGCGCTGAGCAGCTGTTGATGAACCGTGCTGTCACCCCGGAAGTTTTCAATGAAAGCGTCAAGCTTATCAACAACTTCAAGCAGTACTTCATCTCCCACGGGCAGACCGTGTCTGAAAACCCGAGCCCGGGCAATAAGGCAGGCGGCATCACCACCCTGGAAGATAAGTCCTTAGGCTGCGTACAGAAGGGCGGCAGCGCTCCGGTGTCGGGCGTAGTGCATTACGGCGAACGCCTGCAGACCAAGGGCCTGAATCTGCTGCAGGGGCCGGGCAATGACGGCGTATCCTCTACCGCTTTAGCGGCGGCCGGCTGTCATTTAGTGCTGTTTTCCACCGGGCGCGGCACTCCGTTCTCAACCGTGGTGCCGACTATTAAGATCTCCACCAATACCGCTTTATTTAAGAAAAAGCCGTATTGGATCGACTTTAATGCCGGGGAAATCGTCGATGGCCGCAGCTTTGATGAGCTGGCCAATGAGCTTTTAGACTACGTGCTGAAAACGGCCTCCGGGCAGCAGAGCGTGTCAGAGAAGCGCGGCATTCATGAGATCGTCATCTGGAAGGACGGCGTGACCATGTAAAGTCAGCCCAAAAGATAACACCAATCCCAGATCAGGCAGGAAGCATGGTTTCCTGCCTTTTCTATTTTCAGGGCTTTGCCCGTTAAAGGTTAATAGTGCGGCGGGGGCGTTTCATCGCGCAGATCGCGCACGGCTGAGATCTCGCCTTGTCTTACCGCCAGGATGCGGATTTGATCCTGCAGGGCGGCGACGGCATCCTGCAGGGCGTTGACGGTGCGGCAGCTGTCATCGAGCAGCGCCTCGGTGTAGGCCAGGCGCTCCTCCATTTTCATCAGCCGCTCCTCCAAATTAAGCTTGTCCATGTCTTAGAGCACAGCCTACTGCAGGCGGTCGATCTGCTCTTTGAGCAGACGCAGCTGCAGATCTTTTAACTGCTGCTGATCTTTATCCAGCTGCGCCAGCTGGGCATCCTTATCCTCAGCGCTGGAGTTTAAGATATCGCCGCGGGCGGCCTCCAGCTCAGTCATTTTGCTGTCCAAGGTCGCAATGCATTCCTTGAGCTCATCATCAGTCAGGCTTTCAGGCGTCACGGCCGGGGTCTGGGAGGAAGCATGGGCGGTCGAGCCGAAGAGCATGTTGGCCAGCAGCATGCCGGTCATGGTACCGGTCAGCGAGCTGAGGAACGGTGAGCCGGTGTATGTCGGCATGGCGGCACTGCCCGGAGCCGCATTATTGCGGTAAGGGGAAGTGCGTGAGAACTGGGCATCTTGCTGCTGATTATTGGTACGGGCATTGGTATTGTTGGTATTGGCTGAAGATGAAGAGCTTCTTGAGGAGCTGCGTGCACCTGAGCCTCCGAAATTGCGATAGGCCGGACGGGACATCCTGAAACCACGGGCCTGCTCTGAGAACAGGGAGGTACCGGCATCAAGCAGGGAAGAAAGATCTACCTGCGGCACCGGGAGCGGGGCTGCGGCTGCGTTTAAGGACAGGGTCAGGGCGGCAGCGGCTAAAGTGAGCTTTAATTTATTCATTATTTTTTATCCGTAGTAAGCATGGGTAAAAGGTTGATGAGCCTAACATAGCATATTTTGTTCACTGATCCAGGTGCAGAGGACAAAACTGCAGCAAAAGCTGCATAAAAAGGCATTTTGTTGATGTTTTCAGCTGGAATTGATGGGTTTGTGCAATATAGTGTGGTGATGACAGGAGGACTTGAAAACAAGAGTCGTTAAGCGCTGTTTTGTTCCCCAAAAACTGCATTTGTCCTTAAATTTAGGCACATTTTTGCGATTTTCCTGACAAAAAAACCGGAAAACGCCTGAAAAGGCAAAACAGCCCTGCAGCGCAGAACCGTGACAAAAATGCCCGGTTAAAAAGCAGCAGCATCACAGCTGCAGTGATAGATCAGATATTTGTTCTGCCGGATTTTAGTTGTGCTACTATAACCGCAGTTATATAAAACTAATCCAAGTTAGGCAAAACTGACACGATGTTTAATTTATTGCGCAAGGCTACAGCGGGCTTTAGCGCGGATTATATTTTGGCGCGGGTGAAAATCGCCCACTTTATTCCCGGAAGGATCCGGGTGATTTGGCCGGAATTAAAGCAGGATCCGTCCTTAAGGCAGGAAGTCAAAGCAAGGCTTGATAAGACTGCTGCCATTAATTTCTACCGCATAAATGAAATTATTGGCTCAGTACTGATTGAATATGATGTGCACTAGGCAGCTAAGGATCCCTTTATTTCCTCGCTGCTGTCAAAGGCTGCACAGCGCCGGGCACGGGAAAACAGGCAGGAGAGGGTAAATGCTGACTAATACTTTTAACGCCGGGGTAGCGGCAGGCAGCGCTTTAAGAAAGGCTTTGGCCGGAAAACAAGGCCTGGTGATTGCACACCGTCTGCCTGGGCGGCGGCGCTACAGCTGTGCGCAGCTTAAGGGCGAGGGAGAAATCTGCAGCTTGCTGGAGCAGGCTCTGTGTGCTTATGAAGGGGTGGATGAAGTCAGGGCAAATCCCTATACCGGTTCTCTTACCTTATGTTTTCACTGTGCTGAAAACGATATCGATGCACTGGCAGATGCAGCATCCCATATTATTGCAGGCTGCCATGCCATTCATGAAAAGAGTTTTATTCCAAATGCCATGCTATCTGCAGGTGATAGCCTGACTGATGCACTGCGCCTGCTGCGCGAACAGGTAGGGCGCTTCTTAAGGCGTGAAGAACCTTTATTCCTGAGCCGTATTACCGGGCTGTTACTGTTAGGCTGGGGTCTTTATTTGGTGGTGGGCCGTGGTGATCGGCCGTCAGGACCGCAGATGTTCTGGTGGGGCATTGGCCTGCTGTTGCGTCAGTCCCACCGCCACCCGCAGGAACTTATAGCCGGTGCCTCAGCTATGCTTAAGGAAAATAAATGAAAGCATACAATTTTGTCTTAAATTCTGATCTGGAGGTGACTGCGGCTGCGCGGCTGGAGGCTCGGTTGCGTACCATTGCAGCCGTGCGCGCGGCCAGTATTGCAAACGGTAGGCTGCGCCTGTGGCTTAATGAAAGTGAGAATGCTGCGCAGGCTTTGCAGGCGGTAAGAGCTGTGCTGGGCCGACAGCTGCAGCAAGCAGCTCCCCTGAAAAACAGGAGGTTTTCCCTGATTGCCCGCACAGGAGATCTGCGTGCGGTTGACAGGACATCAGCCCAGATTCCTGCAGTGGAGGATCCAGAACAGGAGCTGCGCTCACATAAGCGCGCAGCTTTAGGCTCGCTTGCTGTATTTGCAGCCTGTACTCTGCTTAAGAAAGTAAATCCTGCCTTATATGCGGCAAGCGGCTTAATGCGTGGTGCCGGAGTACTGTGGATGGCTTCAGGCCTGATCCGTGAGGGCTTGTTGCAGGCCTTTAGAGAAAAAAGGCCTAATGCAGAGACCCTAACCTTGACGGCAGTACTGGCCTCAGTGGCTGCCGGGCGCCCAGAGTCCAGCCTGACCCTGCTGGCACTGTCCAATTTCTCTGAAATGCTGACAGCCATGGCAGCGCAGCGTGCCTGCAGCGGCATCAAGAGCCTTGCTACCCTGAACGTCAAGGATGTCTGGGTGGAAAACCCGGATGGAAGTGAAGTCAAGGTGCCTTTTGAAAGCGTTAAGCCAGGGATGACGGTAAGTTTCCATTCCGGGGAGCTTATCTGTGTGGACGGTGAGATCCTAAGGGGCGAGGCTGCCATTGATGAGGCAGCCATTACCGGTGAATCCGCGCCGCGGGCTAAAAGTAGCGGTGAGCGGGTTTATGCCGGCACCAACATTCGCCTAGGTGAAATTGCAGTGCGGGTAGATAAGGTTGGTGCAGATACTTCGCTCTCACGCATTGTGCGGCTGGTGGAAGATGCACAGCGCAGGCAAGCCCCGATCCAGAGTTATGCCGATCGCATGGCCGGAGCCTTGGTTCCGGTTTCCTTTATCGGTGCGGTGATAGTGTATGCGGCAACCCGGGACCTGCAGCGGGTGCTCAATATGCTCTTCATTGATTTCTCCTGCGGGCTGAAGCTGTCAACCGCCACTGCCATTTCAGCGGCCATTAGCAGGGCGGCTGCCTCCGGCATTCTGGTCAAGGGCGGCAGCTTCATTGAAAGGGCATCGCATATCGATACCGTGATCCTGGACAAGACCGGCACCATTACCGCCGGACGTCCACGCATCGTGGGCATTACCTGCTCGCCTGACATCAGTGAGAGCGCATTGCTGCGCCTGACTGCCTCAGCTGAAATGCACTCCACCCATCCTTTGGCTGCAGCCGTGCTTGATGAAGTGGAAAAGCGCGGTCTGAGCGTGCCGCCGCATGATGACACCCGTACCGTGATTGCCAGGGGCATTGAGGCAGAGATCCCGGCCTTTGAGGGCTGTAATGGTGGCAGTGTGCTGGTAGGTTCACCGGTATTTTTAAGTGAAAGGGGAGTGGCTCTTGATTTGAAGCTGCCCAAGGCCGGGCCGATGAGCACCCTGATTTACGTGAGTCTGAACGGATCCTTAGCCGGCGTAATTGAAGTTGCTGATCCTATCCGCCATGAGTTCAAGCGCGCGGTCAACCGCCTGCGCCTGCGAGGGGTGGAAGAGATAGTGATGCTGACCGGGGACAGCAAGGAGGCTGCGCAGGTTACGGCTGATGCGCTGGGGCTCGATGGTTTCAAGGCACAGGTGTTGCCTGAGGACAAGGCTGATTTCGTGATGAAAAAACAGGGCGTGTCCTCAGTACTGATGGCAGGTGACGGGATCAATGATGCCCCGGCCCTGGCCTATGCCGATATCGGAGTGGCCATGGGGACAGGCTGCACCGATACTGCCATGGAATCTGCCGATGTCACCATTAACAGTGATGATCCGCTCAAATTACCGGAACTGATAGCCATCGGCCAGCGCACCATGAACCTGGTGCATCAGAACTTTACCGCTACCATTGCTATTAACACTGCTGCCATGATGTTAGGGGCTCTGGGCATGATAAGTCCCCTTACAGCTACGGTGGTACACAATGCCTCTACATTAGGTGTGGTACTGAACTCCGGGCGGGTGCTGTTTGACAAGAAACTGCGCTAGGCCGCCCTTAAATCCAGGATCTGCAGGCGTCAGACCTCAGGATCCTGGCAGGTTTTGTTGATGAATTTTCAGTCAGTGGAGAAAGAATGAAATGTTAGATAAAAGCTATATTTTTGCTTTTGCTGCCGGCGCGGTGGCCGGTATCCTCGGTGCCCGTTACTATGCTGCACACAAGGAAGAACTTGATTCCGTGCTGCAGAAGGTAAAGGAGCGTGCTGGTGAGGCTGCATCCTGGGGTAAGGGGCAGGAACAGGCAGCAGCCAGGGATGAACAGGAGGCAGCTGCTCCTACCATTGAGGAGCTGGAAGAGCAAAAGGAGCGCCTTGAGGATCTGATTGCAGAGATCAAGGCAAGTCATCAGGGCGGTAATGATGCCGCAGCCGGAGCTTAGGAGGGAATATGGGCAGTAAATTACCCTTACTGATTCTTTCCTTTGCTGCAGGTGCAGTGGTGGGAGCTGTGGCCTATAAGGCAGTAAGCGGTGCTGAACTGAAGTTAAACCGCGAGGATCTTAAGGCCGGGCTGTCAGCGTTGGCCAAGACCTTAGGGGAGAACAAAGGCAGCATGGGGCGGGGGCTTGGTAAAGCCGCCATGGGCATGGCTGCAGCCGGTTTTGCTGTCAAGGGCATGCGCGGACGCGGCCGTCAGGCCTGATTTTCGCTGAAAGTCAGCTTCAGCTCAGCCTTAAGCGGGCTGGAGCTGGCATCGAGCAACTGCAGCCCGGGAGTGCCGGGCAGGGTACAGGCACTGACCGGATGGCTTTGTGGCTCTAAAGCCACGAAGTTCTGGCTTGGCAGCTGATAGAGCATCAGGTAGTCGCAGGGCTTTGCATGCTGATGGTAAGCCCGTCTGGACGGTTCAGGCGGATGCCGTGCTCCTTGAGCAGATAGCAGTGGTTGATAAACCTGGCAGGCAGTGCCCTGGCAGTGGAAAAGTCAAATTCAGCGGGAATTTCTGACTTAAAGGGGGCTGACAGATGTCCGGTAGTTTCCGGATAATAGCCTACAGCCTTAAATTGCAGTCTGCATTGTGAGCTTGCGGCAAAGTAAGGGTGAAAGCCCAGACCGTACCAGCGCGCCCTGTTGTTCAACGGCTGCAGCTGCAGTCCCCAGACAAACTGATTTTTGTACAGGTTGATGTACAGCCGCGCCCGGTAGTCATAGCCGGATACCCCGGGCAGATGTTCATGCAGTAAGGTAAGTTGGGCCCGGGCTGAGTTTTGCTGCAGATCTACCAGCTGCCAGCGCTCCTGCCAGCCAAAACCATGCAAAAATTCGCTGCCATTAGGCGCATTGAGGGGAAGGTTTACCTGTTCACCGGCAATAACATAGGCATTGCCCTGCACCCGGTTTGCCAGCGGCAGCAGGGGAAAGCCGCCACACAGATCCGGATTTTGCTGCGCCTCCATCTCGCTGCAGTGTTGCAGCACATCCCGTCCGCTGTAGCACAGCGCACAGATGCGTGCCCCGCAATCTGAGATCTCAAAGAAAAAATCGGCCGTCTGCAGGTGGTGCAGCATGTTGTTATCCCCTTCGTAACTATCAGGATTGGCTGTTCCTGAAAATACAATCTTAAGCTGCAGTATGGCTATAGACCCGGGTTTAGTAGTGCCAAAGTCTAAAAACCGCTTTCTAACGCCATTTTGAGGCATTTTTATTTTTTAAGATATGGTGCGAGGCTGGGGCTTGTTGTAAATTTCTAAAATCCCATCAGGGAGCTTACAGCCTTGCCGATTATTTCTGTTCTTCCGCCTAATTTTTTGCACAGGCAGGTGCCTAGCTCTTGTATGCTGCTTATCGGTGGTAATGCCTTAAACCCCGAGTATGTAAAAAAAATCTGTGTCTAAGGATTTTCTGTAAACTACACGGGCTATGCCCGTTTAAGGAAAACTTATGACTCGAATTAAAAAATCACCTTCGGCTTTTGATTCAGCTGTTGATGCCTACGTTGCTGAGAAAATGGCTCAGCGGGGAGGAGCTTTAACTGGGGACGATCTTTCGGAGTTCGTTAAACAATGTGCCAGAAAATTCCTGGAAAGTTCGCTTCAGGGCGAGCTTGACTATCACCTGAAAAATAACGTGCTGGAGATGAAGTCCGACTCTGAAACGGATCAGGAGCAGAAGGCCAACAAGCGCAACGGGACAACGAAAAAGACGGTCATTACTGATCTGGGCGAAGTTGAGCTGCAGGTGCCACGGGACAGAGATGCGAGCTTTGATCCCATCATCGTGCCGAAACGGGAGTGGCGCATAAAGGGCATAGATGACAAGATCATCAGCATGTATGCGCGCGGCATGAGTACGCGGGAGATCTCGGCCCATCTTGAAGAGCTCTACGGGGTAGGCGTAAGCGCCGAATTTATCAGTCATGTAACGGACAGCGTATTAGAGGAAGTAAAAGAGTGGCAGAACCGGCCGCTGGAAGCATGTTATCCGGTGGTATTCTTTGATGCATTAAGAGTAAAAAATTCGCACGGGCAGCGGAGTTAAATCCAAAGCCGTACATCTGGCACTGGGCGTAAAGACAGACGGCAGCCGGGATGTACTAGGGCTGTGGCTGAATGACAATGAAGGCGCATCATATTGGGCCAGCGTGTTTACAGAGCTGCGCAACCGCGGGGTTGAGGATATTCTGATAGCAGTAACAGATGGGCTGAAAGGGATGACTGAAGCGCTGGAGACAGTGTTCCCGGACACACTCCATCAGACGTGCATAGTGCACCTCATACGCAATTCAGCGGCCTTTGTCAGCTGGAAGGATTTGAAAGGGGTGATGGCAGCGCTCAGGCGCATTTACCAGGCACCGACAGCGGACGCGGCACGTGAAGAGCTGGAGCGGTTTAAGCAAAGCGAATACGGCAGGAGCTATCCCAATATAGTAGCGCAATGGGAAAGGTCCTGGGGGCAGATCATACCCTTCTTCAATTTCGGGCCTGAAGTAAGGAGGCTTATCTATACGACAAACTGCATAGAAGCGCTGAACCGCTCAATACGCAAGGTAATCAAGACTCGCACAGTGTTTCCGACTGATGAGTCAGCGCTCAAGCTGATCTGGCTAGCGATAAGGAACTCGACCAGAGAATGGAGCAGATCGGTATTTAAATGGAGGAAGGCGCTGTTAGAGATGAATCTGGTCTTTGGTGACCGGCTAAAACCTGATTCAGGCGGCGGCGCAAATTGGGCTTTTACGTTCCTGCTACGCAGTCAGTCCAAAGCCCAATTTTCAGAGAATTGATTGCATCTGGTTTTAACTAATTATTGCGAAATTCCTCATGCGTGAGCTTGAGGTAGTTCATGGCGGGCCCCTCATCCTGCCTTTTTCGTGCCTGCAACTGCCATGATAGAATTGAAGGCGCCAGGCATTAGGACAGAAATAAAAAGCTCATGGGAGGCTTCTTGATGGTTGCAGAAGAACAGGTCGATATCGTAAATGAAAACAATGAAGTGGTGCGCAGTGTGTCGCGCAGTCAGATGCGCCGGGAGCGCCTGCCGCACCGGGCCTCTTACATTGCCTTTGTCAATAATGAGGGGCGTTTTTTAATTGAAGTACGTACCTTAAATAAGGATTATGCCCCGGGCAAGCTCGATGCCTGCGTGGGTGGGGTCGTGCAACAGGGGGAGGATCCGCTCTTAAGTGCTCGCCGCGAGTTTAGTGAGGAGATCGGAGTGTGCGCAGATATGCAGGGGCTTGAGTTTACTTTTTTGGGCACTTGCCGAATTGATTATCCCAAGGACAATCCGCGCTCATTTTTGTTTGCCTATCTGTTCCTGGCCCGGGGCGATGCCATGACGGTAAGGCAGGGCTCTGAGGTCTCGGGGATCATGTATTTAAGCCCTGAGGAAATATTGCGCCTGCAGCCTGCCTTTACCACAGACAGCATTACAGCCTTCAGTGAAATTGAAAAACGCGCCCGGGAGCGGGGTTTGCTGTAACTTGCTGCAATTTGCCGGATGCAGGTTGCAGATAGCAACGGGCCGCGGTTTAAGTTTCAGGCAACAGCCCGATTGAACGGATTATGTTGAAAATAGGGGCTGGAAAAATCCTATAAATAGAGCCATCTTTTTCTGAGCACAATCATGAACTACCTACGCACTTACGTGCGAGGTTTCGTGAAGACGGTGCCTCACTTTTAGTAAGCACCCATTACTGGGCACTTACGGGCATGTCCACAATGCCCCCATCAGGTCGGAGCAAAAAAGCCCGTTCCTGAATTCTTAGAGAGTATTGTACATGATCAAAAAGTGCGACACCCGCCGCTTTCATCCCCAGGCTCACGCAAGGGGAATTACGCGGCATTAGTTAAAAATGTCTAAACCTTGTGATCACTTTGTCTAAAAATTTTTGTTCATTTGTGTCTTCCATGTATTTCCGGCCTACTTAGGACTTGCTGAGCAAGTCTGCAGGATTAATCCCAGATCCAGACAATTTTTGCGGAGGCTCCCCGCCCCCGCACCCCCGGGCAGATAAGCTGCCGACTCCGGGTCATCAATAGAGCCAAGTGAAAGATAAGCGCATACAACAAGAAGCACTGCTGATCTGGCTGATTGGCTGTTCATTTGTAGGCCTGAATTATAGGGAAGACATGCACAAAACATATTAATGGCAGGATGTGCCCGGATGGCCTGTCAAGCGATCCTCACAAGAGGTCGGCAGCAGGAACCCGCCGCAGCTTACAACAATAGCACTATTGTTGTTTAGACAATATGAGTGCCCCCTCACTTATGTAAAAATCGTGGATTTACCCTATACTTGAAAAGGTTAAACATTAATTTCAAATGAGGGGATTACCTCATTACACAGGAGTGAGTCACCAAGAACAGAATAATCTATGTAGGCCTTGATGTCCATAGCACAACCTTCAGCGCATGCGCTGCCGAGCTTCACGGGAACAAAATCGTCTATTTTGCTGAGACTAAGTTTGGCGCCAGCGCAAGTGACGTTGATAAGTACCTAAAGACCATAAAGAAAAAGCAGGGCGACGACTGCGAGTTTGTCATTGGTTACGAGGCCGGCTGTCTTGGGTTTAGCCTGTACACTGCACTGCGGGACATCGGTATCGAATGCAAGATTTTGGCTCCAACCACCATGGCCGTGAGGAAGGGAGGCAGGCGAGTCAAAACCGACAGCCGTGACGCTAGGGATATTGCCACTAATCTAGCTTACGGCACCTGTTCATTTGTGCATGTTCCCACCGCTGAAGACTGCGCAGAGAGGGATTACATCAGGATGCGCAACGACCACCGGCAGATGCTCAAAAGACTTAAGCAGCAAATCAACGCACTAGCGCTTCGTCACGGCTTTCACTACGAGAATACTAAATGGACTGCAGTACATATTAAGCAATTGCGTGAGCTTGCGCTTTCTGATTTGGAGCGTGAAACCCTTGATGAGTATCTGGCCACCATGCAGATGTTAAGCGCAAAAATCAAAGCATTCGATGAGCGCATTGAGGAGCTGTCACATAAGCTGGCCTATGAAGTCCGCGTGTCGCAGTTGGCTTGTTTGTGCGGCATTACCCGCAAGCGCGCCACAAGCATCATAACAGAGGTATGCGACTTTAACCGCTTTCCCAAACCGTCCGGCTTTGCCGCTTTCGTTGGCCTTACCCCGGGAGAGGACTCGAGCGGAGAAACAGTGTGCCGCACTCCGATAACCAAAGCAGGGAATACGCATGTGCGATTGGAGCAGGTCGAAGCGGCGCAGAGTATTTGCCGCGGGCTCATAGGACACAAGAGCAAGGCCTTTGCTGCGCGGCAAAAGGGCAATGACAGTAAAGTCATAGCCTATGCCGATAAGGCCAACGAAAGACTGCGTCGAAAGTACTACCGCATGATACAGCACGGCAAATCACGCAACGTTGCAGTGACGGCTGTGGCGCGCGAGCTTGGCTGTTTTATCAGCGGTATGATGAAGGACTTCTCGCCGGCTGAGGCCGCATAGCAGGAAGAGGAAATACTATAGGGATCTGAGGTTTTAGGGGGTATCG
>CALXNX010000009.1 GCA_944389865.1 uncultured Succinivibrionaceae bacterium | reverse complement strand
CACATGTTGGCAAGTCCCAGTGCGCCTAAGATCAGGCACAGCACCTTAATGCCGACAGCCCCGATGATGTTCTGATAGACAATGCTCATGCATTTTTTGGAGATCCTGACGGCCTTAGCGATCTTTGCCGGATCGTCATCCATCAGCACCACGTCGGCCGCCTCAATGGCCGCATCCGAGCCCAGCGCCCCCATGGCGATGCCGATATCCGCGCGCGTCAGCACCGGCGCGTCGTTGATGCCGTCGCCCACGAAGGCCAGTACGCTGCCCTCAGGCTTTTGGGCCAAATACTCCTCCACCTTGGCCACCTTGTCGGCAGGCAGCAGCTGCGAGTAATGCTCGTCGATGCCGGCCTCCTGAGCAGTCTGCGCCGCAGCCGCTTCTCTATCGCCCGTCAGCATCACGGTGCGGGTGATGCCTGTCTGCTTTAAGGCGGCGATCGCAGAGGGCGTACTCTCCTTAATTTTGTCGGAGATCACGATATGGCCCTGATATTCCCCATCCACGGCTACATGCACCACAGTACCGGCCAAATGGCAGGGCTTGAAAGCAAGCTGCAGCTGCGCCATCAGCTTGTCATTGCCGCAGGCAACTTCATGTCCATCGACCCGGGCGATGACGCCGCGCCCGGAAATTTCCTGAATATCGGACACCAAACGGTGATCGACCGCCCTGCCGTAAGCGCGCTCCAGGCTTTTGGCAATGGGGTGGGAGGAAGCGCATTCGGCAAAAGCTGCCAGGCGCAGCAGCTCTTTTTCATCAATCTTATTGTGATGGACCGCGGTAACTTCAAACACCCCGCGCGTTAAAGTGCCGGTCTTATCGAACATCACGATTGAAGTCCTGGACAGGAGCTCCAAAAAATTGGACCCTTTGACCAGGATGCCCTCGCGGCTGGCGCCGCCGATGCCGGCAAAAAAGGACAGCGGAATGCTGATCACCAGGGCGCACGGGCAGCTGATAACGAGGAAGACTAAAGCGCGGTACAGCCATTCACTGTAATCGGCCGGAAGCCAGGTCAGATCAAAGACGCGCGCGGCCGTGGGCGGTATTAACAGCAGAACGGCAGCCAAAGCGCAGACCACTGGAGTATAGACTCTGGCAAAACGCGAGATAAAGGCCTCGGATCTTGATTTGCGCGAACCGGCATTTTCCACTAAGTCCAGGATCTTCGAGACCGTGGACTGACCAAACTCCTTAGTGGTCCTGATTTTAAGCTGAGCGGTCAAATTGATGGATCCGGAGATGATCTCCTCGCCGGCCGCGACTGTGCGCGGCACGCTCTCACCGGTAAGCGCTGCAGTATCAAGTGAGCTCTGTCCCGCGACCACCACGCCGTCAAGCGGCACCCTTTCACCAGGATTTACTGTAATAATAGATCCGACTGCAACTTCATCGGGATCCACCGCGACCATGCGCCCGTCCTTTTCAAGATTGGCATGATCGGGACGAATATCCATTAGAGCGGAGATGCTGCGCCGGCTGCGCCCTACTGCATAGCTTTGGAACCACTCGCCGATTTGGTAAAACACCATTACCGCGACCGCTTCGGTATACTCTCCGGTGCGGTAGAGCCCCAAAGCAATCGCGCCTGCCGTAGCCGCTGCCATTAAGAAGTTTTCATCCAGCAGGCGGCCGTTTTTAAAGCCTTTAACCGCCTTGAGCAGAATGTCGTATCCCGCAATTAAATAGGCGGCCATGTAGAGTCCAAAGTTTAAGGGCTCAGGCAGAGCAGTAAAGCTCAGCCCTATCATCAATGCCAAAGCCGCCAGGATGCGGCCCAGCATGATCTTCTGTCTGCGCGTCATCTAACTGACCTCCTCTTCCAGCGCCTGCTATAAAAAGATCTCGCAGTCTGACTCCACCTTTCTGCAGACCCTGCGTACTTCCTGCATCACCGCCTGGGGATCAGCGCCGTCTGTGAACTCTACATGCATTTTTAAGGTCATGAAATTAACCACGCAGTCGGCAACGCCGGCAACCTTCTTAGCCTCCTGTTCCATTAAATTGGCGCAGTTGGCGCAGTCCACTTCAATCCTGTAGCTCTTTTTCATATCAGCTCCTTACCCCTGCGGGTTCTGCAGTTTAAATTAATAATTGAACATCTGTTCAACTGAGGTAAGTATAACTGATTGCGGCATGGGTGCAAGCTTTTATTTGAATAATTGTTCAAACGTTTGATAAAAACTGCAGTTTGGTGCATCCGCGCGCTTTACCGGAAATTTACCGCCCTGCACATGCAGCTTGAGATAATTTTGTGTACAATCGCGGGCCGCAGCTTAACGCACAAACGCGCAGAACAGCTGAACTTTAAGGAAAATGCTTGTATGGCTGAAACTCACAGTTCAGGCAGCGCCTGGGCTCCAATCTGGGCCGTGACTGCCGCCGCTTTTTTATTTAATACCTCAGAATTTGTGCCCGTCGGCCTGCTCTCGGCCTTAAGCGCCGAGTTCGGCCGCACTGAAGCGCAGACCGGCATCATCATTACCGTATATGCGTGGCTGGTTCTGCTCTGCTCCCTGCCTTTGATTCTGCTGTGCTCGCGCTTTAACTATAAAGCGCTGCTTACCGCTCTGCTCTTTATCTTTGCGGCAGGTCAGACTTTAACCGCGCTTGCTCCTGATTTCCGGGTGCTGCTGGGCGGGCGCTGTCTTATCGCCCTGACGCACGCGCTCTTTTGGTCCATAGCCACTCCGGCGGCCGTAAAAATCGCTCCGCCGGGCAAAGGATCGCAGGCTTTAGGGCTGGTAGCCGGCGGCACCGCTGTGGCCATGATCGCGGGCATGCCGCTGGGCCGGCTGTTAGGCCTTACCATGGGCTGGCGCTTTACTTTCGGGCTGTTAGGGATCCTGGCTTTAATCGTCGGTATCTTAATCTTAAGGCTCCTGCCCTCGGTGCCGGGAACGAAGAGCGCAGTGCTCACCGTGCTGCCCCGCATTTTCAAAAATCCGGCTTTAATGGGCGTCTATTTAGTGACCGCTCTGACCTTTACCGGCCACTTCATCCCCTACAGCTATATCGAGCCTTACTGGGCCGCGGCCGGGATGCCGCCTTTCATTATTACGCTGGCGCTGTCGATCTTCGGGGCAGCGGGACTTATCTGCTCAATTGTGTTCTCGCGCCGCTATGACGGGCATGAAAAGCGCTTTACCGTGCTGCCCTTTGCAGGACTCACGCTCTGCCTGGCGCTGCTGCAGTTAAGCGCTGTAAGCGTGGAATCAGTCTTTGCTGCAGCGCTGTGCTGGGGGCTGTCCTTTGGATTTTTCAGCCTGACCTATCAGGCTCTGGTGCTGAAATTTGAGCCTGAATATGCGGCCGTGGCAACTGCCATCTATTCATCCATCTGCAATTTAGGCATCGGCGCCGGCGCCTTCATGGGCGGCCGCATTATCGAGCTTTTAAGTCTCACAGCCGTCCCCTACTGCGGCGCTTTCTGTGCGCTGCTGAGCCTCATCTTTGCGCTGTGGTGCTGGCAGCACTTCTGGCATGCCCGCTTTATCTGCATTCCGGGACCACAGTGATCAGCGGCTCTCCCTTCACGAAGGCCTGAATATTGGCATAGACCAAATCCGCCATGGCCTGACGGGTCTGCACCGTGGCGCTGCCTAAATGCGGCAGCAGCACGGTGCGATCCCGCAGCGCCCGCAGCCGCTCGCCTACATGCGGCTCGGCGGCAAAGACATCCAGTGCGGCGCCGGCGATCTCGCCCTGCTCTAAAGCCGCAGTTAAGGCCTCTTCATCCACCACGCTGCCGCGCGCAATGTTGATCAGCCGCCCCTGCGGGCCTAAAGCTGTGAGGACTTCACGGTCGATTAAATTATGGTTCTCAGGCCGCCCCGGCACGCAGACAATTAAATAATCGGCAAAGGCGGCAAGCTCAGTCAAAGAGCTCATGCGCGTCATCCCCGGCTCATCGTGATGGCCGTAAAAGGCCAGCTCCATATCAAAGGCCTTTAAGCGCCTGGCAATTTCCCGGCCGATGCGCCCGAGGCCCACGATGCCGGCGCGTGCGCCGGACATGCGGCAGGTTAAGGGGAAGGGCCCCTCCGTTTCCCAGCGCCCGGCGCGCACGTATGCATCAGCCTCAGGCAGGCGGCGCGACAGGGAGAGCATTAAGGCCACGCACAGATCAGCCACCTCGCCTGACAGCACGCCCGGAGTATTGGTCACCACCACGCCGTGATCGCGTGCGGCAGCGAGATCTACGCCGTCATAACCCACGCCGAAATTGGCAATGAGCTTTAAGGCCGGCAGCTGCTCCATCAGACTGCGCGGGACTTTACTCTCGCCGCCGCCTACCATGATCTGCACCTCTTTGAGCAGAGCGGCCGGGACCCCGTCGAGACTTTTGCGGATGTCGAAACATGCAAACTCAGTATTAAGCTGCTCTTTTAAGGCAGCCGGGATATTAGCTTTAATTAACAGCGCAGGCTTGTGCATAAGATCATCCTTATTTGAAGTTAAAAGCGGTGACAAAACCAGTTCAGAATAATGTGATTGTACCTTAGCTTTGGCAATCAGGCCCGCCGTTTGGCAAAAAAGGGCCGCCCTTCAAAGCGCACCTGATATTTAAAGGGGGTCATGCCGGTGATCTGCCTGAACACCCGCACAAAGTGACTCTGCGAGGCAAAACCGGTAAGCTCGGCAATCTGCGCCGCGGAATATTTAGCGCTGATTAAAAGCGGCTTGGCCGCCTCCACTCGGGCTATGCGCGCGTACTGCATAATGGTTCTGCCGGTAAGCTTTTTATAGAGGCGGTTTAAATGATCGCCCGAGAAATGCAGGCTGCTGCCCAGCTCCTGCAGGGTAAATTTGCGCTGCAGATGATTCTGCACATAGTTTTCAATCTCGCCTACCAGCTCATCATGCAGCACCGCGCTCTGGGAGCTGAGCGCAGAGACCTGAGCGCAGCAGTCGACCGCGCAGGAACGCACTATTTCCTTAATCTGCAGGGCGCTGTCTGCCTGCTCTGCCGCCCGAATATACACTTCAGCCGTCTGTACCCCCGCCGCCGGATTTACTCCGGCATCCACTGCAGTGCGCGACATAATGGTAATGTCGGCAATGGCCTGATTTTTTCCTGCGCGCAATGCAGTCGGGGCCAGCTCGCTGGAGCTGCCGGTCAAAGGCAGGGCAAAGCAGCGGTGCAGCGCCTGCTCATCGCCGTTAAAAATCGCCGTGCGCAGCTGATTTTCATGCTTGAAGTCATTGCGCCGCGCGCTTAATTGAAAGCGCCGCTCCTGCACCCCGGCGCGCTCTTTAAGGATAAGCTGCGAGACCGGCTCAAGCAGTGAGCCGGAGCTTAAATAGGCGTCCGCATCAAAATCCTGTCCCGTAAGCATAAGATAGACTAAGGACAGCGCATGGAGCAGCGCCTGCGGATCGGCCCGGCCCAGCGGGGCTGGAGCGCAGCCGTGGATCTGCGCGTGCAGCTGCGCCTTATCGCCTTCATCATCCCCAAGATCTAAAAAAGGTCCTATGATGATGATCCCTTGGGCAGCCTTAAGGCGGGCGTAATACACATAGTCAAAGTACAGCTCCACTGGACCTGACAGCGCGCACAGCTCACGCCTGAATGCCGGATCAGTCAGCACCGGCAGAGGCGCATCATCCCCATCCGGCAGCCTGGCGGCGGTCTTTTCCTGCAGATCCAGGACAAGGAGCGGCAGTCCGAACATGGCGGTAAGATGCCGCGCAGCGGCAAAAAGGCAGTCATTTGACAATTTTGTGATCTCCATAGGGCTGACAGCTGACGCTTTAACGCTTTTTTAACAAAAATCGCGTTTAAATGCAATTTTAAAGCAGGCCCCTGACCTAGCATAATAGCCATTACAGCTCAGAGCTTTACAGCATATTGTTTTGCAAGGAGAATCACCATGTCGCGCCTGCTGCTGAAATTTTCACTCTTGTCAGTATCACTGCTTTTAACCTCGGCCTACGCTATTTCCATCTGCATTCCGATCTTCACCGAAACCTTTAAAGGCTATGAAGCCTCGTCCATTGAGATGCTGGTCACGGTCCCGGCCTTTTCGGTGATGATCATGATGCTGCTGTCCGACTTCATCGCCGCTAAATTAGGCAAAAAGCGCACGGTGCAGCTGGGACTTATCATCGTCTTTGCCTCAGTCTTCATGTCCATTGCCAGCGAAAGCTATACCTCGATGCTCTTAAGCCGCATCGTGCTGGGCATCGGCCTGGGTCTTATCAACGCGCTGGCAGTCTCCCTGATTGCCGATTTCTTCACCGGCAATGAATGTGCGACCATGATGGGCCTGCGCAATGCCTTTGAAGGCTTGGGTCAGTCGCTGCTGACGCTGCTGGCCGGCGTTTTATTCGCCTCGGGCTGGCGCGATACCTTCTACGTCTATTTTGCCGCCATTCCCATCATAGTGCTCTTTACCCTGTTTGTGCCGACCAATCCCCAGACCAATGCTCAAACGGTCAATGCAGCAGCCGCACCTGCCGTCCCCGGCTCCAAAAAGCTGCCGTGGCACAGCCTGCCCTGCTGTCTGATCCTGCTCTTTACCGTCCTGGTATCAGTCGGCTTTTACGTCAAGCTCTTTGACGTCATCGGCGATAAGGGCCTTAACGCCGACCCTGAGTACGTCAACAATCTCTTTACCGCACTGGCTTTCTGCTCCATGGCCGGCGGCTGCGCCTTCGGCTTTATGTTCGCCCGCATGAAGTTCTACTCGCTGCAGTTAGGTCTCATTGCCACCGCGCTGTCCTGCCTGCTGTTAGCCGTCAGCCCCAATATGCTGATCTTAAGCGCAGCCTGCGTGCTGAACGGCCTCGCTTATCCCATCATCATTTCCTACATCTTCAATATGATAGGCAAGCTGGCCGTGCAGAGCTCAACCGTGATGGTAACTTCCTTCATGCTGATTGGCTGCAATGTAGGCGCCATGGCCGCACCGTGGGGCTTTTATTTAATGTCCGCAGTCTCAGGCGGCGGATCGGCTGCCTTATGCTTTGTGATCTGCGCGGTGATCTTTGCCCTGATCGCCGTCATGGCGCAGCTGCGCAGAAACTATTTCACGGTCTAAGAAAATAAGGAGAAAGAACCATGCAGGATTTTTTAGTTATCGATACGGACATCGGCATTGATGATGCCTTTGCCCTGCGCTATGCCATGCTGACCCATAATTTAGTCGGCGTTACGACGGTAAACGGCAATGTCACTGCCGGAATGGCAGCGAAGAACGCCAAGCTCTTTGCCGATCACTACAATCTCAATGCGGTGATTGCCAAAGGCGCAAACCGGCCCCTGGCAGCTCCGGCCTCCGATCCCATCACCGACGTGCACGGAGCCGACGGCCTGGGCGGCTGCTACGACAATCCCTTTGACGCGCAAACGCCTGACAATGCGGTCAATTACCTCATTAATTTGGTGAAGGCGCATCCGCATGAAGTTACCATTGCGGCTATCGGTCCTTTGACCAATATCGCCTTGTGCCTCAATCTGTGCCCGGAATTTGCTTCTTTAATAAAGCAGCTCGTCATCATGGGCGGGGCCTTTGGATACAAGGGGCATACCGGCAATATGTCAAACTTTGCGGAGTTCAACATCTGGTCCGATCCGGAAGCGGCCGATCAGGTAATGTTAAGCGCGATCCCCACCGTGATCGTACCGCTTGACGTCACCTACGAGGTGCTCATCAGCGGAGCTGAAGTGGCCTCTACTCAGGATCAATTCTTAATTGACATCTCTAAGTTCTACCTTGAGTTTACCGAGCGCGAGGAGGGCTTCTACGGCATGGCGGTGCACGATGCGCTGACCATTGAATACCTTCTGCACCCGGAGTGCTTTGAAGTGATTGACAAGCCGGTGCGCGTCTCGACGGATGGCATTACGGCAGGTCAGACCTTAATTCCGCAGAGCGCCATGCCCATCCCCGATGACAACTTTAAGGATTTGCCGGTAAAGCGCATCTGCATCGGCGTGGATACAGCGGCGGTCAAAGCGCATCTGTTAAATGCGCTTAAGGTCACAGCTTAAGGAGCAAGCGATGGCCAAAGCCCCTGAACATTGGCTGTACTTCTTTCTGCTGCGCTGCGTAGGCCTGCTGACGCGCCGCGTGCACAATCAGCAGAGCATCATGACCAAGGCGCAGTTTGTCAATGCGCGCATTGCCGCGCGCATGGCCTTCTTTACCGCCGGCATGGCTACATCGCCCTGGGCCTGCATGATGCCCTACGTCAAGTCCCGTCTGCTGCTGTCCGATCTGCACTATGCCTCCCTGGTGCTGTGCTACGGTCTGGGGGCCGTGATCGGCATGCCGCTGACCGGGAGGCTGGCCGCGCGCTTTGGGGTGCGTCCCATTCTGGCGCTTTCCACTGCCGGCGCACTTCTGGGCATGAGCGGCATTGCCTGGGAAGGTCTGACCTTAACGGCGGCCTACGGCTGCGTACTCCTGTGGGGCATGTCGCTGGGCATCCTGGATGTGGGCAATAATATTCACGGAGCCTGCATTGAGGAAATGGCCGGACGGCATTTAATGTCCTCCTTCCATGCCTTCTATACGGTAGGCTGCATCGTGTCCGCGCTCTACTGCGCCTTTATGCTCCACGGCGGCCTGCACACCCTGTACGTGGCGATCTCGCTTTTGGCAGGCGGCCTTACGCTCCTTGCTTACTTCTACCGTCATCTGATCAATACCCATGGCCAGGGGGCGGCGGAAGATGAGGCAGCAGCGCCGGAGCCTGCTGCAGGGAAGCGCCGGCTGCGTCCTGCCTGGCTTACCGCAGCAGTACTGTGCATCAGCGTGATCTGCCTTATCATGTATCTGGCTGAAGGCATGATCTACGACTGGAGCGCAGTCTACTTAATCGATCATGCAGCGGTAAGCATCACCATTGCCTCGATAGGCTATTTAGCCTTTGAGCTTGCCGTAGCCTTAATGCGCTTTAAGGGCGATGCCATTGTCACCAGGGCCGGCCCCATCAAGCTGATTGTCGGCGGCAGCCTTATTGGCTGCGTCAGTCTCGTCGGCATTGCGCTCTCATCGAGCCCCTACGTCATTGTGCCGCTCTTCTTTGTCAGCGGTCTGGCCCTTGCCAACGTGGTGCCGGTGATGCTGTCGCACACCGCTAAAATTACCGGCAAAGATCAGGGGCGCGCCCTGTCCTTCGTCGGCACCTGGGGCTACGGCGGACTGCTCCTGGGCCCGGGAGTTTTGGGCACCATTGCCACGGTCTTTGGACTGCCGGGGATGTTCATCTTCACCGGAAGTCTGGTCTTTATTCTCGGGCTGCTGGCGCTGCACGTGCTGCGCCGGGACGCCTGACCCATCTTCCTTTTTCTTGATCTGACGGCGGCACAGCGCTGCCGTCTGCTGGACTTGCAGCAGTCCCAGTTTTAGAGCAAATTACTGCTGCACAGTGATTGAGGCAGGGAAGGAAACAGGCTGATGACGCCGAGGGCCGCATACGCGGCCCTCGGCTGATTAAGGGGTTCTGCTCAGTGACCGCCTGCTAAGCGGCGAAACACTTCAGCCTCGTTGTCGAGCACGATCTGCCGCTGCTCTGCAGGCAGACAGGCATCGGCCTTAGTCAGGCGCAGCCACTGCAGCGCATAGAACAACAGCGCGCGGCGGCACGGGTACACTACGGTGCCGTTTTCATTCATGCCGTAATCGTGCTCAATAGCGCGGCGGGCCGGTTCCGGCAGTTCCGGATTGGCCTTAATCACCAGATCGACGAGCTCATTCCACTGCACATCGTCGCGGCCGGACGTGCCGACCTCACGGAAGCCGTTGCCGATGGGATCCGGAAAGCGATCGTTAGGCGCAGAAATCTCCGGCGCTGCGCACTTAATGATGCGCGAGAGCACATAATCGCGGAAATTGTGGTGATCGTAGCAGTAAGCGCGCACATGCCAGCGCAGACCGTCAAAGGCCAGTCCGTGCGGGGCGATGAGATGATCTGTAGGCGACAGCTGCGATAAGGACAGATAGGTGATGTGCACGGCCTTGTGGGTGCGGATAGCCTCTAAGATGTTGTAGAGCACCATCGAGTCGATATTGCGCCGCGGCGGGTTGAACGATGCCACACCGACCGCCGGGATAAAGCCGAAGAAATTGCGGCTTTTCACCAAATCGCCCTGAGCGAAAGCCAGGAGATCATTTAAATAGTTTTCCGGAGCGCAGATCTTAGGGAATAAAGGCTGAAAGTCCTCGGTGCGGATATATACCTTCAAATGCCGATCGTAAACCAGATTTTTACGCGGGGGATCAGCCTGCAGCACCATTTGATGGTACTTGGACAGATCTAAAGAAGCCTGCGGAATAGAAATGCTGAAGAAATCCACCAGGTCGCGGCGGTTGATGCGGCCGTCACAGCCTAAGCGAAAATCAATGAACTCCAAACGGCGAGTCTGATTCCACTTATTAACGGATGTGCCGTCGCGCGCGTTATTCTGAGCGTCAGCAGGATCTAAATCATTATCTGACATATCTGCTCCCTTACTGTTTCTCAATCTGCAGTGAAATGCCGCAGATTTGGCGGTCCGCCTGAAAAGCGGACTCTTTACTCAACTGATCAGCACAAATAGTGTGAAGAACTAATTTTCTGCCTTGCTGTTACTATAGCATAAAATTTTTAGGTATTTTGAAAATTGATCCGCAAAATATGCTCTGAGGGAAAAGCAGTTTAAAACCGCTGTATGCAGCGGCAGTGATCTGACAAATTCAGCTTGCAGATCTGAAGGATAATTCAGTGTATCTCTTTTCTATTCTCTATCCTGCACCTGTTTTTACTGTCATCATGGCACATTTTTACAGTTCCTGCTCTGATCTGTCTCAAGCTGAAAACCTCATCTGAGAAAAAATCATCCCGCTGAATCACTGCAAAACTGCTCTTATTTAATGTGCATACCAGAATAGTTTTTAAGTGCTCATAAAAATACGGTTCATCTAAGCCCCTGCAGGCATTAAGGTGCCCTGCTGCAGGTGTGTCTAAGGACTGAGATTGTCCAAATGCTGCAGACACAAGGTGATCATGCCCGAGACAATGTCATCACGAATTTTGTCGCTTACTTCAATCCTGGGCAGCATGGCAGTTTCAGCCGGAGATCCCAGGCGCTTCTTCAGCCTTTCATAGATGCCGGGCTTTAAGCTTTCGGTATAGACCACAACTAAGGAAGGGTTGAGCACGCACATCACCGCGCGCAGGGTGCGCACGGCCAGCTCATCTGCCTGCGCAGGCTCAGCCGGCAGAATACCCACATCGTTATACATCGGAAAGAAGCGCACTTCTCCGGCCATGCCGTCGCGCCCGCGGATCAGCTCCCCCTCATAGCAGAAGCCGCAGGCCGGAGCGCGTCCGGGCACTAAGACGATCCCTGACACAAAGTTCTCTTTTTCCGTGCGGTTGTAGCAGCCTAAGGTGGCAGCGTTAATATCGGTCTCAAAGAATACCGGCACGCCGAAGCGCAGCTCAAGGTGGTTGGCAAGGCGCTTGGACATCGGATCTCTGCGCACGGCGGATGCTACGCGTCCGCCGATGGTATCAGAGGGCATCGAGATGCCGATGATGGCGATTTTACTGTAGCGCTCCAGGCACAGCTCAATGCCGATGCGGAATTCATCGGTATGAATGTTGTCAAGGAGCTCCTCACGCCGCTCCAGGCACTCGCCGAAGAGGTCGTGCACGCTGTAGCCTGCGTAATCGTGTCCAGCGCGCTTGTAGCACGAGACAATCAAAATCAGCTTATAGGAGCTGTTGAAGCGGTAGGTGGCGGCAGGACGCCCGAGTCCCGGGGAGACGATCTCCCCCTGCACCACCAGTCCGCGCTCAATTAAGGTATCGAGAAGCTTGGTGAGCGTGACGACGGAGAGCCCCGTCAGCTCACGCAGCCTCCCTGCCGTAGCTACCTGCTCCTTATGCAGAGCCCGTGTTACCATCTGCAGATTCTGTTCGCGAATGACGTGCGGATCTAATTTGCCCTGCTGCGCGCGCATTTATTTTTCTCCCGTACAGATTCATCCTGGGGCTTGGCTGATTGGCGGCCTCATGCACTTTTCAGGTGCAGGATGCCGCGCCCCCTGCCATTTAATTAACTTAGTTTATAAATTAATTTTAAAAAGTACAGCGAATTTCAATAAATTTTGAGCCCATCACACCCAACAGCATCAGTTATCATTAGCTAACTTGATAAAAAGCGATAAATAAGCCCTGCACATCGCGTATTCAAGATGAATATAGCTTTTAATCTCACAAATTAAACTTTAAAGAGATCTGATCTCTTCCGCATTTTCGGTAAAAATGTGATCCAGCTTACAAAAATCCGCCGGCAGCACTTTGGCTTATCTATGCGTTTTCTTTGCAAAATTGGCAAAAATTCCTAAAATTAGGACAGCTTTGATGATCACATCACTTTGTGCTGCGATCATCTGCTTTGGCTGGCTCTCCAGAGTGTCGCGCCAGCCGGAGAGAACTTGGCAGCTCTCTTCATGAAACTGCGAAGTTTAGATTTTGCACTTGCGTACCAAAGGAGCCTATTTTGCTTCAGATTAGATTACACGGACGCGGCGGTCAGGGCGTTGTCACGGCAGCTGAGATGCTCTCCCTTTCCGCATTCCTTGAAGGGCACTTCGCCCAGGCCTTCCCCAGCTTCGGTTCAGAGCGTACCGGCGCCCCGGTGGTCGCTTACGCCCGCATCGATGATAAGGAGATCCGTACTCACGAGCCCATTCTGCAGCCTAATGCCGTAGTGGTTCAGGATAAGACCCTGCTTGGCGCTGTGGATGTATTTTCCGGTATTGACCCGCAGGGCTATGCCATCATCAATTCAGCTGATCCGGCTGAAGCGGTGGTGCCGGAGCTGTGCAGACAGCTGCCTGCCGGCCACGTGCTGACCGTCCCTGCTACCGACTTTGCCATGCAGAAGATCGGCCGTCCGCTGCCGGGCGCTCCGATGCTGGCAGCTTTAGCTGCAGCTACCGGCGTGTTCACCTTAGAGAGCGTGCAGAAATCCTTCCAAACCAGATATCCTGGCAAGGTGGGCGATGCTAATGCCGAGACTGCGGCTTTAGCTTACGAGTACATCATCAACTTAAAGAACGGAGGCAACAATGCTTAAGCAGATTGAAGGTTCTCTGGGCATTGCAGAAGCAGTAGCTCTGTGCCGTCCCGGCGCAGTATGCGCATACCCGATTTCCCCGCAGACCCACATCGTAGAAAACTTAGGCAAGATGGTTAAGACCGGCCAGCTGCAGGACTGTGAGTTTGTCAATGTGGAATCTGAGTTCTCTGCCATCTCAGTATCCATCGGCGCATCTGCCGGCGGCGTGCGCGCCTACACCGCCACCGCCTCTCAGGGCCTCTTATTCATGACTGAAGGCGTCTACAATGCCTCCGGTTTAGGTCTGCCCATTGTGATGACCGTAGCCTCCCGCGCTATCGGCGCTCCGATTAACATTTGGAACGACCATTCCGACTCCCTGTCCCAGCGCGATTCCGGCTGGCTGCAGCTGTTCTGCGAGTCCAATCAGGACGCCGTGGACACTCACATTATGGCCTTCAAGATTGCAGAAGAAGTTGGTCTCCCGGTGATGGTGTGCATGGACGGCTTCGTGCTGACCCACGCCTTTGAGCGCCTGGACATCCCGTCTCAGGAGCAGATCGACCAATTCCTGCCGCCGTATGAGCCGCGCGAGTTCCTGGATCCGAAGGAGCCTATTTCCATGGGCGCTATGGTGGGCCCTGAGGCCTTTACCGAGCTGCGCATTCTGCAGCAGCGCAAGATGCACAAGGCCATCCCTGTCATTGAGCGCGTCACCAGGGAATACCGCGAACTGACCGGTCACCACTCCGGCGGTCTGCTGGACTGCTACAACTGCGACGACGCCGATATGAAGCTCATCATCATGGGCTCTTCTGTAGGTACTGCTAAGGATGCGGTGGATGAGCTGCGCGCGCAGGGCATCAAGGCCGGCATCATCTCCTTAAAGGCCTTCAGACCGTTCCCGTACGACGCCGTGCGCGAGGCCGTCGGTTCCACTAAGAACGTAGTGGTGGTTGAGCGCTCCTTCAGCTACGGCGCCCGCGGCATCGTCTATCCTGAGGTGGTAAGAGCCATGCGCGGTACTGATGCTGCCATTCACACCGCTGTGGTGGGCTTAGGCGGCCGCGCCGTGTTAGGCAGCACCATCAAGGATATCGTCAAGTACTGCCTGGACGGCAGGTTCACTGATGAGATGACCTGGTTCGATGTGGATACCAGCCTGCTCAACAGCTATCTGAAGGATACCGAGGGCACCAGCGTTCCGGAAGGCCCGCTGCCTGAATCCGCCCTGCTCGATACCCTGCAGCATGTGCGCGCGTAAGGGGGAGTGAAGAATATGTTAGATGCAATTAAGTTTTACCAGACCGGCTCCAACACTGTCGGCAACCGCCTGTTAAATCCGTCCATGCGCGCTGTACAGGCCTCTGCGGATCGTCCCAACACCCTGATCTCCGGCCACCGCGCCTGCCAGGGCTGCGGCGAGGCCTTAGGCGCCCGCTACGCCATTGACGCGGCCATGCGCGCCACCGGCGGTCAGCTGATGATCGCCAACGCCACCGGCTGCCTCGAGGTGTTCTCCTCGCCGTATCCGGAATCGGCGTGGCGTCTGCCGTGGATCCACTCGCTGTTCGGTAATACCGCTGCCGTAGGCTCGGGTCTTGCTGTAGCTGCCCGCGTGCGCGCCAAGAAGGCCGGCAACACTAATGTGCCGCGCGTGATTGCCCAGGGCGGCGACGGCGGTACTACCGATATCGGCTTTGGTCCTTTATCCGGCATGTTTGAGCGTAACGACGATGTGCTCTACATCTGCTACGACAATCAGGCCTATATGAACACCGGCGTGCAGCGTTCCTCCGCTACTCCTCCGGCTGCCCGTACCGCTACCACGCAGTTAGTCGGCGCAGAACCGGGCAACGATTGGGGCAAGGGCAAGAACGTACCGTTAATCGCCATGGCTCACGGCATTCCTTACGTAGCTACCGCCTCTGTCGCTGACTTAAAGGATCTGGAGTATAAGGTCGAGAAGGCCATGTCCTTCCACGGCGCCCGCTACATTCAGATCTTAGTGCCGTGCCCGCTGGGCTGGGGTTCTGCCTCCGGCAATACCGTGACCATCGCCCGTCTGGCCTGCGAGACCGGCTTCTACCCGATCTTTGAGGCCGAGTACGGCAGGATCACCTCCGTGCGCAAGATCCGCCAGCAGCAGCCGGTGCTGAACTTCTTAAAGCTGCAGCGCCGTTATGCTCACCTGACCGGCAAGAAGGCTGATCCTAAGGTCTTAGCCCGCATTCAGGCCATGTGCGACGACAATATCAAGAGCTTTGACCTCCTGGGCGATGAGATCCCCGAGACCACCCCGGTGGCAGTACAGGCTCACGAGCGCAGCCACGAAATTTAAGAGAGGAGCTTTCTTAACATGATGAACAAATCTTTTGGTGCAACCTTAGATCCGGCAACCTCTCTTGCCAACAAGACTGGTTCCTGGCGCACCCTGCGTCCGGTCAATGTGTTCAAGCTGCCGCCCTGCAATAAGCAGTGCCCGGCCGGCGAAAACATTCAGCAGTGGCTGTACTACGCCGCTGAGGGGGATTACGAGCACGCCTGGCGCGTTTTAACCGAGAACAATCCCTTCCCTGCCTGCATGGGCCGTGTGTGCTATCACACCTGCGAGGGCAAGTGCAACCGCGGCTTCTTAGATGAGTCCGTGGGCATCAACAGCGTCGAGCGCTTCCTGGGCGACTACGCTATCGAGCACAATCTGTCCTTCAGAAAACCCATTCGCGAGACCGGCAAAAAGGTGCTGATCGTAGGTTCCGGCCCTGCCGGCCTGTCCGCCGCTTATCACCTGCGCCGCTACGGCCACAGCGTGCACATCGTTGAAATGGCAGAAGAGCCGGGCGGCATGATGCGCTACGGCATCCCGGTATACCGTCTGCCGCGCAACATCCTGGACGCTGAGATCAAGCGCTTAACTGACATGGGCATCACCATCGAGTGCAGTCACCCGGTGCAGGACATTGAAGCTGAAAAGAGAAACGGCAAGTATGACGCCGTGATCTTAGGCTTAGGCGCTTCCATTTCCACTAATGTGGATATTCCGGCCGGCGATACCCAGCACATCATGCACGCCTTAGAGGTGTTAAAGGAGATCTCCTCCAACGCTGATGTGCAGGTCGGCCGCAAGGTCGCGGTATACGGCGGCGGCAACACCGCTGTGGACGTGGCCCGTTCGCTGCGCCGCATGGGCGCTGAGCCTATCATCGTCTATCGCCGCAACCGCGATAAGATGCCGGCTAACGAAGAAGAGATGGACGGCGCTATCGAAGAAGGCATTCAGGTCAAGTGGCTCTCCACCATCGCCGGCGCTGAGCAGGACGGTCTGAAGATTGAGAAGATGAAGCTCAACGATCAGGGCTGGCCTGAGCCTACCGGCGAGTACGAAGAGCTCTCTGCTGACTCCGTGGTGCTGGCTATCGGTCAGAACGTCGATCTGTCGGTCTGCAAAAAGGTCGAAGGCCTGGAGACTGAAAAGGATGCCGTGGTAGTTGATCATGAAAACATGATGACCACGGTACCGGGCATCTTCGCCGCCGGCGATATGGTCAAGGGCGATCGTACCGTCACCGCCGCTATCGGCATGGGCAAGCACGCCGCCTGGGGCGTCAATGCCTACTTAAAGGGTCAGGTTTACAAGCGTCCTGAAAAGCACGAAGATGCACGCTTTGAGGATATGCACCCTTGGTACTACACCGATGCCCCGAAGACCGTGCGTCCGCAGCTGGAGCTGGCCCGCCGTACTTCCACCTTCGATGAAGTGCAGCATGGTCTGACTGAAGAGAACGCCATTTTCGAGGCGCGCCGCTGCTTATCCTGCGGCAACTGCATGGAATGCGACAACTGCTACGGCGTCTGCCCTGACAGCGCAGTGGTTAAATTAGGTCCGGGCAAGGGCTATGAATTTAACTACGACTACTGCAAGGGCTGCGGCGTCTGCGCGCAGGAGTGCCCGTGCGGCCACATCAAGATGGTGCCTGAAAAGATCTAATCCTTCTTTTTAAAGGTGAACCATTTACAGGCGGGCTGAGTCCCGCCTGTCTGCCTTTATGCGGCCATCAGCCGTATCCTCTCCTCTGACCGCCTTAATTTTGGTCAAATCTCACAAATATACCTGCAGCTGCGCACTTTTTCTGTCCGCACGCTCTGCCGCAGAGCACAATTGCATACAATATAACTAACCGCTTCAGCGGCATTCCGCCTGCTGGACCTTGGTATGTAATTGAGCTGAATTTTGGTACTGTGCTATGAAACTTTTTGCTCATCTTAAAACCCGCGTCAAGCTCCTGCTGTGCTTTGGTCTGATGATGGTGCTGACTATCCTGGTGTCAGCTGCTGCCGTACAGTCCAATGTTGAAAGCATCAGCGCAGCGTCCAATATCGATTCCATCCTGACCCGCTCCTACAATCGCGTCAATCAGACCCGCACGGCTCTGCTCAATGCCAACATGCTGGCAATTGAGAGTCTCAATCCGTGGAGCAGCAATGTCAGCATCCAGGACTTCAGCGCCCAAATGGACGCCCTTTTAAAGCAGATCGGCGATGCCGCTGCAGTAATGAATGATCAGAAAATCGGCGATTTAGACTCCTCGCCGCAGTATCAAAAGCAGGTGCTGCAGGTCAAGCAGGACGCCCGGCACTTCATTGAGCTCTATCAAAAGCATGTGGTCCCGCAGCTCAATGCCCGCAATAAGACCATGGCGCTCAATCAATTTCTAACCTTAGTATTCCCAGCCGCGCTGCAGAGTCTGAACTCCTATCAGGAGCTGATAGACGAGCAGATTGCAGTCACCAAGCAGCTGTCGGTGCAGGGCGCTGATCCCACCATGCTCTATATCGGACTTGCCATCACAGCTGCGGCCATCTTAATCGGCATTGCCGTCACCATGCTGCTGTCCAGCTGCATCGGGCGCAGCCTGAAAGTGCAGATGGATTTAATGGAGCGTATGGCAGAGGGCGACTTTTCTGAGAATATCAGCGCCGAGGGCAGTGATGAATTTGCTCAGAGCCGTCAGCTGCTGATGCGCATGAAGGACTCCTTAAGCCGCTCCATTGCTGCAGTGATCTCAAAGGCTGACAGTCTGCAGGCAGAGCTGCTGTCGCTGCAGCAGCAGACTGATGCGATTGTCGAACATACCGGACAGACGGAAAATCAGTCCATTACTGTGGCCGCCGCCTCCAATGAGATGGTCTCGACTACCCAGGAAATTGCCAAAAACTGTGAAGGCGCAGCGGCATCCTCAGAGCATTCAAAGGACATCACTTCCTCAGGCATGGACAAGGTGCGCACCGCCGTGCAGCAGATCCAGGAACAGACCGCCCAAACTAAGGTCAATGCCGGCAAGATTGAAGCGCTGGCCGAGCAGTGCCATGAGATCGGATCCATCGTCAGCACCATTTCCGGCATTGCCGCGCAGACTAACCTCCTGGCCCTCAATGCGGCCATTGAAGCGGCCCGTGCCGGCGACGCCGGCCGCGGCTTTGCGGTTGTCGCCGATGAAGTGCGTGCACTGGCCATGCGCTCGGCCAAATCCACGCAGGAAATTTCCACGATTGTGGAGAAAATCCAGGGCGAGGCTGCGGCTGCAACCAGCTCCATCAATGAGAGCGTGGGCAGCATGGATCAGGTGGCGGAGGACGCCGGCCAGATTGAAGGCATCCTGCAGGAAATCATTCAGCAGGTGCTTAACGTCAACGGTCAGATCACGCAGATTGCGACCGCAGCTGAAGAGCAGACTACCGCCACCTCGGAAATCTCTACCAATATGCAGAGCGTCACCAGCGCCGCCCAAAATATCGCCTCAATGGCGCAGCAGGCCCACGGCCGCCTGGGCGATGTGCATCATGAATTAGGCGAGCTCAAGCAGGAACTTGGGCACTTTAAGCTGGCAGCTGCCGCCTGAACCTGCACTTTACCTGAACTTCGCGGCTGCAGGATGCAGAAAGTTCGCTCCAAAGCCGCAAAGTGCGAGCTGAGGCATGGCAGGATCTGTAAGAATTATTTAAACTTATCCTGGGTTAGATATTTTTAAGGGTCTTGTCATGCAGCACCGTATCCGCAATAAGTTCACTGAGCTGGCCAATCATGATGCCGCTGCCGGCATCATCATGCTGCTCTTTACCGTCATCGCTTTGGCCTATATGAACTCCCCCTACGCGGTGGATTATCGTGACTGGCTCAATACTAAGGCTGGCCTGGTCTTCGGCTCCTTTGAGCTGATTAAGCCCCTGATCCTGTGGATCAATGACGGCATTATCACTATTTTCTTCTTCTCCATCGGCCTTGAGCTCAAGCATGAGTTTATGGAAGGAGAACTTGCCAATAAAAAGAACATCATTCTGCCGGCTGCGGCAGCCTTAGGCGGCATGCTGACCCCGGCTTTGATCTTCACCCTGCTCAATTTCTCAGATCCCTACGCCATGCGCGGCTGGGCCATTCCGACTGCCACTGATGCGGCTTTCTCAGTAGCTATCCTGCTGCTTTTAGGCCGGCGCGTGCCGAGCTCGCTGAAGATCTTCCTCCTGTCGCTGGCCATCTTCGATGACGTAGGCGCCATTGTGGTGATCGCTATTTTCTATACCTCGCAGCTGTCCATGGCAGCCTTTGCCGGCGCGGGCTGCGCCATCGTGCTTTTGGCCTTAATGAATTTCTTCCACGTCACGCGCAAGTCGATTTACTGCATCTTAGGCGTGTTCTTATGGTTTACCATCTTAAAATCCGGCGTTCATGCGACCTTGGCAGGCATCATTACAGCCTTCTTCATCCCCCTGCACGATCATGAAGGCCGTCCCCTGGTGCACGATATCTACAATAAGCTCAAAGGCTGGATCGCCATCTTTATTCTGCCCCTATTCGTGCTGGCCAATGCGGGCCTTGATCTGCAGAGCATTGATATGTCGATGCTGACCTCAACAGTAAGCTTAGGCATTATCTTAGGCCTGTTTCTGGGCAAGCAGCTGGGCGTCTTCTTCTTCTCTCTTGCCTGCATCAAAATCGGCCTGGCGCCGATGCCTAAAGGCGCCACTTACCGCCAGCTGTACGGCGTCTGCATCCTGACCGGCATCGGCTTTACCATGTCGATGTTCATCGACGGTCTGGCCTATTGGGGCTCGCCGATTTTCAGCTACGCCGATTCACTGGCCATTCTGCTGGGATCCTTAATCTCGGGCGTTGTCGGCTGGATCTTCCTGCGCTTCTTTGCCGGCAAAGCCGCTCCAACCGCGCTCGAGCCTGCACCTGAAAGTACGCACAGTGCCGCGCAGGCTTAAAAGGCGTACACTAAGGCAAAGATTTTAAAACAATTAGATTACAGCTTAAGGAGAAAAATATGACTGCTTATCTGCGTTTAACCGCCGCGGCAGCCGCTTTGTCGCTGCTGCTGGCCGCCGGCTGTCAAAGCAGCGCGCCGCAGGATGAGGCGCTGCCGGATCAGTCGATGCAGGGTTCCTCTCAGCCAGCGAAAGAGCCGGCGCAGCCGCTGACTGAGACCGTCTATCAGAATTATTTCTTTAAGGCGGCGATACCGTCCACCTGGCAGGTACTGAGCAGCGACGGTCCGGATATCCCGGCCTTTATCACCGTGCAGAGCAAAGATCATCAGGCCACAGTAACCATTCGCGTGTCGCGCTCGGATCTTAACGTGCAGGATCTCTGTCAGCTTGCTGCCAAAGGCTTTGTGGCTAACGGCGCAGATATCATTCAGGGTCCGGAGGTACAGTTCGGCACCTGTATCATCAAATCCAACGGCGCGCAGCGCCCGACCACCTTATGGCTGCGCGCCTACGAAGATCACAGCGTCTACGCCATTAACTTCACCGGTCCGCAGGACAAGGTCAATGAGATCTTAGGCCGGCTGCAGGGCAATGAGCGCATGATGCAGCTGCTGATCATGCCGCTTTAAGCTTCTAACCCATACCGCTGGAGCCGCACTTGTTCCAGCGGATCTGCATCACTGCAGCTGACCGCCGCCTGCTCTTACAATCGAGTGGAGCGGCGCGCAGAAGCCTGGCATCAGATTGCCGTGCGCAGATAATGCTGCAGTTTAGGCACTAAAGCAAAATCCGCCGGCAGCCAGGCAAAGTTCGGCAGTTCATCCGCGCCCGCGCAGGCGTAAGCATCGTGCACCTGCAGATGGGGTTCAGTGCCTTGAGGCCAGGGTGCGGCAAAGACCGTCATCTCCAGCTTAAAATCGGGGTACTGATATTCATACAGGCAGATTTCCTTAAGATCAGTAAGGCTCAGCCCCAGTTCTTCATGGATTTCGCGCACACAGGCCTGCTGCGCATTTTCCCCCAGCTCCAGCTTGCCGCCGGGCAGTTCCCATTTGCCGGCAAATTTGCCTTCTTTGCGGCGCGTTAAAAGCGCCCGGCCGTCTTTGATGATTAAGGCGGCCGCAACTTTGACGATTTTATCGGCCATGACTTAAGCTGACAGCTTGCCGGCGCGCAGATCAGCCACCGCCTGAGCAATGATGTTAAGGCCGCGCTGCAGCTCATCCATAGGGATATTAAACTGCGGCTGAATGCGCAGCCAGTTGGCCCCCAGGCGCATTAAGTACAGGCCCTGCTCAAAGCAGCGGCGGATCACCAGCACGGCCGCATCGTCATCATCAAGTCCCGGCTGCGGTGATTTAATCCACAGCGCAAAGGAATAGCCGATGCCGGTGATCTTTTCGATCACCTCAGGATACTTCTCCTGCAGCGCATAGAGGCTTTGATAGAGCAGGCTCGAGCGCTCCTCCATGCCCTGACGCATCTTAGGGGTATCAAGCTGCTGCAGCATGGCAAGGCCGCGCGCGCAGGCTTCAGCCGTACCCGCCATCGAGAAGGCGTGCTCACAGGGGCCTAAGCTGTCCATAAAATTGGGATTGCCGATAATGGCCGACAGCGGAATGCCGCCGCCCATGGTCTTGCCCACCACTACTGCATCAGGAATGATGCCGTCGTAATTTTCAATCGAGAAGAATGGTCCGGTGCGCCCGAAAGCCATCTGCACCTCATCGACCACAAAAGCAATGCCCCAGGTTCTGGCGATGCCGTAAATGGACTGCATCAGCTTCTGATGCATCGGCAGCATGCCCATGTCGCCCTGAATCGGCTCAATGATAAAGCCGGCGATGCTTTCATAATCAAGATAGGCAAGCTCCAGCAGACAGTTGTCGATATCTTCATCAGAGGCGGTTTCATCGCAGAAAGGCAGAATTTCGATATCTTCCAGCATCGGTCCGAAGGCATCGGATAAGCGCCCGGGGAGCGACGTTAGGCTGGCGGCGCCGTAGGTGGTGCCGTGATAGTCGCCGGCAAAAGAGACAATCTTACTGCGCTTGGTGAAAGCGCGGCAGAGCTTGATCGCCCCATCGACAGCCTCGGAGCCGCAGATGCCGAAGCCCACCTTTACAGGCCCGCCGCCGGGGAAATGCCTGGCCAGCGCTTTGGCGTACTCTACCTGTACTGCCCCTGACGCATAAGGGAAGGGGAAGGATCCGAACTCCTGACACTGCGGTCTGTCGTAGCCCATGCACATGGTGCAGGCTCCGGAGGTGAAATCTAAGTATTCTTTGCCGTCAGCGTCCACAAGAAAGCAGCCGTGGGCGGATTTAACCGCCAGCGGAAGCTCAGCTATGTGCTGATAGCCGGCGATAATGGCGGCATCGTCTTTTAAAATCTGTGCAGAGCTCGGAGTATTCATATTCTTAACCCAAAACCGGAAGTAATAGCAGAAGTATAAACTAATTGCCCGCACAGCTTGCTAAAACTGCTGAGGAAAACTTTCAGAGCGCGCTCTATATCGCAAAATCGCGGCCTTTGACGGCTCTCATAACAAAAATTGACGCTGTCCGTCCACCTGAACAGCAAAAATATTTTTGTGATCCGGATCAAATTAAGTTTCGGCCATATATATGCGCTTTTACGCCGCACTAATGCTCTCAGCAGGATCTTTGACGCCGGCTTTGCGCTTGTCAAAGCCGGAGGCATTTGCTACCTTATAGACAGGTCGCAAGACCGACGATTTCCCTGGGGTGTTTGCCAGCTGCATGTACCCTGAGCCGATATTTACTAGACTGGGGAGGCTTCCTGCCCGCCGTTGAGCAGGCCGCCCTTTTTAAGGCGGAAGCCTTGAGCGGACACAGTTTCCCCACTTGAACTTCCTGGTTCAAGGAGTCTATTGCGGCAGCGGCACTTCCGGGGCTCGTTCCTTTCCTGAGTTTCTTTTCCTTTTTTTTAGTTCACTGCAGAAAATTACAGCCGGCGGCATTTTTGCGCTTGTTCTGCCGTGCCGCTTGTGCTAACTTATACACAAGGTCGCAAGACCCACGATTTCCCTGGGGTGTTAGCCAGCTGCATGTACCCTGAGCCAACATTCACCAATAAAGGGAATGCTTCCTGCCGACCGGTGAGCAGGCCGTTGCCAAGCAGACGTCCTTGGGCAAATACGGAAGCCTTGAGCCGGCACAGTGTTCCCACTTGAACTTTCAACGTTCAAGGCGTCAATTGCGGCGGCGGCACTTCCGGGGCTCGTTCCTTATTACGTTCCATCCGTAATTTAAGCTTTTCATGGATTATCCCCCTACTGCAGCTGCCGGCGAAATAGACGCATGGTCACAGGCATGGTCACCCCTGCGCAGATAATGAGCGGCAGGAGCAGAGGATAGATCTCGTCAAATTCCGCTCCGGCCAAATAAATGCGCTGCAGCGCGCTGATGCCGTAATAAAGCGGATTGATGCATTTGACAATAAGCTGCAGGACCTGCGGCATGGCCGCAAACGGGGTAATAAGCCCGGAGAGGATCACGCAGGGCAGCGCAATGATAAAGGCGGTGATCAGTGCCTGCTGCGCGCTGCGCGCCAGTACCGAGACGATCATTCCCACCCCCACCACCGCAAAGGCAAATAAAATTGCCGTCAGGCACAATAACAGAAAGGATCCGCGCAGAGGGATCTCAAAATAAAAGCGGCAGAGTAAAAATAAAATGAGGCTCTGCAGGCAGGCCGCTGCCGCCGGCGGAACAGCTTTGCCTATTAAAATCTCCACAGAAGTCGCCGGAGTCATCAGGAGCATGTCAAAATTGCCCTCCTCGCGCTCGCGCGCCACAGTCTGCGAGGCCAACAGCAGGATCTGAATGAGCGACAGCGCCAATATCATCGAGGTAAGGATGCTGTAGCGGGTGATGTTGTGTTCATTGTAATAGTAGCGGTAATCCAGACGCAGCGCGCTCTGCCCCGTTCCCTGCGCAGCATTCAGCCCGGCAATAAGCTCAGTTAAATAGGCGGAGGCGGTATTAGCCGCCGCGGTATTGCGCGCATCGGCGATTAAATAGACCTCGCCGGTCTTTGCAAACTCCGGCGGCAGATGCAGCGCAATTAAGCCCTCGCCCGCAGCCATGGACTGCACTAAATCTTCCTGCGAAATGCAGGTGCGCTGCAGCTCAAAGAGCGGATTTAAATGCAGGGCCCCGGCAAGGCGTACGCTCTGCGGGGTATGACTCTCATCGAGGAGCAGATACGGGATCTTCTCCAGGTTAAAAGTAACGCCGTAACCGAAGATCAAACACTGCACGATGATGGGAATAAATAGGATCTTGCGCGTGCCCTTATCCAGCCACATCAGCAGAAACTCCTTGACCATCAGCGCTTTGATGCGCAGCCATGCGGCTTTTAAACTGTTGACCTTGAGCATCATTTCCCCCGCTGCAGCCTGCCAATGGCCCGCGCGCACAGCAGTGCAAAAAAGAGCGCATACAGAGTTAAAAGTCCCAGATTGCGCCAAAGGATGACCTCACTGCCGCCTGACAAAAAGCAGATCTTGGCCGACTGCACTGCGTAGGTGGGCGGCAGTATCTGCCCTAAGAGCGCAATGCCCCATGGGAGCGTGCGCAGATCGAAGATCGCCCCCGACAGCAGAATGGCCGGCAGAAAGCTTAAGATGATGGCGTACTCGCAGGCTAAGAACTGATCGCGCACTAAGGCCGAAAGCCACAGGCCCATCAAGCAGCAGGAAAGCGCATAGATGAAAATGGTGAGGCCTAACAAAGGGATGCTGCCGCGCACGGGCAGGTGAAACAGCAGCTCAGAGGCAATCAGGAGCATGGCGGCGGCCAGCAGCGATAAAAACAGCGGTGGCAGAAGCTTGGCCAGCAGCAGCTCAGCTGCAGTTACCTTGCGGGCAAAGAGCGAGGTCAAGGTGCCGCGGCCGCACTCGCGCGCGATCATTAAGGAGGACAGCACATTGCACACCAGGGTCAAAATGCCGACGAACTGCCCGGGGAGCAGATAGAACACTGATTGATTATCCGGGTTAAACCACGCGCGGGTGTTAAGAGAAAGCGGCGGCCCGCGGAAGGATTCCGGCAGAGTAAGACCGGCCGGCACCACGCTGCCTGCGCTTTTCTGCAGGGACAGACTCAAAGCCCCCTCGACGTAGGCCCGGCTTAACTGCCCCTGCAGCGCCGCACTGCCGTTAACGGCGGCATAAAAGCCCCGGCCGTGCAGATACTCCGCGGCGGTGGGTACGAGCAGAAGCACATCGCAGCGCTCAGCCTTAAGCAGGCTTTGCCCTGCAGGCAGGCTGAAAGCCTGCAGATGCTCCAAATACGGCGAGCCGCTTAAGGCCTGTACCGTTTCCTGATAGAGCGGATCGGTCTGCTGGGGACTTACCGTACACACCCGCACCGGCTTGATGTCGAGGTTCAAGCCGTAGCCGTAAATCAGAAATAACAGCAAAGGCAGGAAAAAGGCCGCCCACAGCACCGATTTGTCGCGCAGGATCTGCAGATATTCCTTATGCAGCAGGGCCTGAAAACGGCGCAGATTAAAACAGCTCATGCCTTATCCTCCTGTGCGGCGGCCGCACGGCTGTGTTCCACCAGCTGCATAAAGCGCTCCTCCACGCTCACCATCCCCTGCGCCGTGCGGCAGAACTCTGCGGGGCTCATGCAGCTTAAAATGCGGCCCTGATCCTGCACAATAAAGCGATCGCAGTATTCCGCCTCCTCCATGAAATGGGTAGTCACCACCACGGTAGTGCCGCCTTGGGCAAGACTCAAAATGCGCTGCCAGAACTCGCGGCGCGACAGGGGATCGGCCCCTGAGGTTGCTTCATCTAAAAAGAGCAGCGCGGGACGGGCCAGCAGCGCACAGGCCATGGACAGACTGCGCTGCTGACCAAAAGAGAGCAAAGCCGCCGGGCGCTCCATACAGTCCGCAAGCTGAAACTCAGTGCTGAGCTCCTCAAGGCGCGCCTTCAGCTCCGCCCCGTCAAGGCCGCAGTTTTGTCCAAAGTAGCGCAGGTTCTGCTTGACCGTCAGCTTACCGTAGAGGGCAAAGCGCTGGGCCACATAGCCAATCTGCAGCCTGGCGGCGCTCTTTTGGGTGGCAGCATTAAGCCCGTTTAATTTGATGATGCCGGCGCTCGGGCGCAGAAGCGCGCACATCATCCGAAAAGTAGTAGTTTTTCCTGCCCCGTTAGGACCCAGAAGGCCGAAGATCTCGCCGCGGCGCACCGTAAAGGAGGAATGCGCCACCGCGGTAAACGCGCCGAAGCGCTTCTCCACGCCTGCAAGCTCTACGGCCGGATCGCTTAAAGTAAAGGCCGGAGGCTGCACCTGCGGCAGACGGCGGGGGCGCTGCGGCAAAGCTAAGGCGATAAAAGCATCTTCAGCTGTGCAGGGCCGTATCTTCAGATCTATTAGCGCTGATGAAAGACCCGCAGCGCTGAGCTCCTGCGCCAGCTCCTCAGTACTGCAGGGCTTTACAGTTAGAAGCTTGATGCGTCCGCCTTCAGGCTGCGCATCGGCGATGAGCGCAGTCAGGCTTAAAAGATGAAGGACCAGGCCCCTGAGCTCCGCCCGGTTCTCCGGAGCCTTCATGCAGAAGGTCCGTCCGTCCGCCTGCGCGGTAAAGGCTGCCGCACTGCCCTGCCAAGTCAATTTACCATGCTCTAACAGCAAAAGATAAGATGAAGCCTGCGCTTCCTCCAAATAGGCCGTCGAGAAGATCAGCGCTGCCCCGCTCTCGCCCTGATAGTCCGTGATCAGCTGCCACAGCTCGCGGCGTGATAAGGTATCAACGCCCACGGTAGGCTCATCGAGGATCAGCACCGCAGGACGCGCACACAAAACGGTACACAGGCCCAATTTCTGGCGCATGCCGCCTGACAGCGCGCCGGCTGCACGATCCAGAAAGGGCGCGAGCCCGGCAGCCGCTAAAAGTCCCTGCAGTCTGTGCTGTACCTGCGCTTCTTTGATGTCGTAACCGTACAGGGCTGCGGCTAAGTCCACATTCTCCTGTACGGTAAGCTCAGAGTAGAGGCCTAAATCCTGGGTCAAACAGGCGCACTGCGTCCCGAAAGAACCTTTCGGCGCATTTAAGCTGGCACGCCCGCTGTCAGGCTTTACGATCCCGGCCATAAGCTTTAACAGCGACGATTTACCCGCGCCGTCTGCGCCGATCACCGCACAGCGCCGGCAGTCTGCAGGCAAGATGAGATTGAGCCGGTCAAACAGCTTCCGCCCGCCGTAGGCCAGACTTGCCTCCTTAAGGCTCAGCAGCGCTGCCATGCAGATCCACCGTCACGGCCTGACCTAAGCGAAAGAGCTCATCAGGATCGGCAAATTCGGCCTGCACTTCATACTGCAGATCAGGCCGCAGCTCTTCAGTCTGTACGGTCTTGGGAGTAAACATCGCGGTGGGCGAGATTGCGGTAATGCGCGCCTGAAGGGCTGCGCCGCCGGTATTGGTCACCGTCACTTCCTGCCCGACTTTAACCCCGGTCAAGCGCAGTTCGCTCACATAAAAGCGCGCTTTTTTCACGGCGGTCCGGGCTAAATAAAACACCGCGCTTTGCGGCCCGGTCATATCGCCCGCCTCCTGCAGGCGCGAGCGGATCACGCCGTCAGTAGGCGCTTTTAAAACCGACTGCTCAGTGAGGGCATACTTCAGTCGATCCCGCTGCGCTTCAGCCGCCGTCAGTTCCGCGGCTTTGGCGGCAATATCGGCCGCTTCATAGCCGTTTTGATACTGTTCAAGCTGCGCCGCAGCTGCCTTGGAGGCGGCCTCAGCCTGTCTGGCGCTGTAGCGCGCGTCATCTCGCTCCTGCGCGCTTAAAGAGCGCTTTTTATAGAGCTCCTCGGCGCGCTGGGCGCTTAAATCAGCAAGCGCAGCAGCAGCTTCCAAGCGCTTACTCTCCGCCTGCGCTGCCGCAATTACTTCCGGGCGATAGCCGCCCTGCAGTTTATTAAGCTGTGCCCTCAGTGCCTCACACTGCGCCTGCGCCTCTTTAAGCTCAAAGCGCAGCACTGCAGTATCCAGCAGGGCCACCGGCTGGCCGGCCTCTACCTTAGCCCCCTCATCGACAAGCAGCTTCTCGATGCGCCCTGACAGCTCAAAGGACAGTACGCTCTCGCGCACGTCGATAAAGCCGTAGGCGGCGGCCGTTGTATCTTCTGAGTGCTGCAGATAAAGCAGGGACGCTGCGCCGCCGATGAGGGCCGCGCTGCAAAAGGCCAGGAGTAAGGTGCGCTTGTGCATGTGAAGCCTCGCTGAGATCTTCGCTGTCTGCCTTAATTTTCCCGTGCATAACAAGGTGCAGGCAAGCAATAGAACGGCAAAATGCACAGGAGTTCACAGATTTGCCCGCCCTGCCTTATACTTGACCTTAATGGGCAAATAAGCTTAAATCAGCCTCAAAGATTTAATACGAGGACTCCATCATGACCGCCGCCGGACTGCTGCTTTCCGTCATGCAGCATTTAACCCCGCTTTCAACCTTAACTTATTTATCTGCCAAGCTTACCGATGCCAAATCGGGCGGTCTGACGCAGTTTATGATAAAAAGCTTTATCAAAGAGTTTCACATTGATCTCAGCGAGTGCGCAGATCCGGATCCGACGCATTATGAGACCTTCAACAGCTTCTTTACCCGCCCGCTCAAGGAAGGAGCCCGGCCCATCAGCAGCGGCGCTTTAGTCTGCCCGGCGGACGGCACCCTGGGGCAGATTGGCAAGGTCACCGCTGGCCGGCTGATTCAGGCCAAGGGCATTGATTATTCCCTAATCTCCTTAGTAGGCGGCCTGCATGAGGATGCTGAACGCTTTCAGCAGGGCTGGTATGCCACCGTGTATCTGTCGCCTTCCAACTATCACCGCGTACATATTCCCTGCGACGGCACCTTAATTAAGACCGTGCAAATCCCGGGGCGCTTATTCCCGGTTGGCCGGCGCAATATCGCCCACATGCCGGACCTCTATACCAAAAACGAGCGTCTGGTGTGCTTCTTTAAGGGGCAGTACGGCACTTTTGCGGTGATCTTTGTAGGTGCAGCTTTGGTTGGCAGCATCGCCACGGTCTGGGGCGGCACGGTGGTGCGCCGCAGAAATATCGAAGTGACTTATTTTAAGGACGCGCCGGAGCCTTTGACCTTTAAAAAAGGTGCGGAAATCGGCCTGTTTAAATACGGCTCGACGGTGATCACCTTATGGGAGCCGCAGGCTCCGGCCCCGCGCGCCGATCTGACCTTAATGCAGACCATGCGCATGGGGCAGGATCTTACCGCCTAGAGCTTCCGGCTGCGGTAGCGGTAGAAGAACAAGGGCGGCACCGCAATGCCCCAGGCGATGGCCAGCATGATGCCGATGCAGCGGGCAAAGGAGTGCATGAAGCTGAAAATATGGTGACTGAAGGCCGCATCATTAGCGCTTTCGACCATGAAGATAAAGGACGTGAGCGCGGTGTAGGCGTCAATGCCGGGGATGAGGGCAATGACGCAGGCCACAGTAAAGACCGGCCGCGGAGTCTGCAGCTTAGGGCCCAGGTAGATGAAGACCAGCGAGATCACCGCGCAGGCCAAAAAGGTCGCGATGACGATTTCCATATCAAGGCCCAGGACTAAGAACTGTCTTACAAAGCGCGTCAGCGCCCCGCCGGCGGCAATGACGGCAAGACAATTGCGCGGCACCGCAAAGAGCATGGCAAAGGTAGGAGCGATAAAGCCCGCTGCGGCCGCTTCACATACAAGGCGCAGCCATAAATCGAGCGTCATATTCCCTCCCACAGCGGCAGGTAAATCAGATACAAGGTGCCGATAAGGCCAATGGCGGCGCAGATAATCAGCACGCTGCCCCTGAAAAGGCGATTGATGCCGATATCCACGTAGCCTTTAAACACATCCAGAAAGCCGTTCATCAGAGGAAAGCCGGGGACCAATAATAAGGTGCAGCAGGTGGCGGCTAAAGCGCAGTCCTCAGGCGGTATATTAAAGCCCAAACGGCCCAGCGCGGCAGCTGTCAGCGAGCCCCCGAAGGCGGCGACTACAAAGACAAAGCTTGAGAAAAAGCCGCGGCGCAGCATGATAAGACGCAGCAGCATTAACAGGAGCCCGCCCAGCATGGCCGCGAGCGCGCATTTAAGTCCTCCGCCGTTTAAATACGCAAATGCGCCGGCGGCAATGGACTCCAACAGAACAATGAGCCGCTGATCATAACCCTGGGGCTGAGATTTGAGCTCCTGCAAACGCTGCAGAAAGACGGAGGGATCGCTCAGTTCTCCTGACTTAACGGTAAGGCAGAGGCGATGAAGCGCACGCACGGCGCTCATATTGATGCCGATTTCCTTGACCTCGGCAAAGCAGCAGCAGGAATCTGCTCCCTGCCCGGCCTGCACGGTAATGCCGGTGCTGGTCACCCCTAAGGCTAAATCCGGCACCTGCCAATCGGCGGCGACTTCCTTGACGGACTGCACGATAAGGCGCGTTTCCGCGCCGCTGACGGTAAGATCATGGGCCAAGGCGCACAAGGCTTTGGCAGTTAAGGCTGTATCCACACGCTCTCCTTTTGCTTGAGTTACAGCAAATGATCTTAAACCAGATCTGCCCTTTAAGGCAGATCTACGGCATTGGCCAGCTGATGGACCTGCACCTGACGGAAGGCCGCGCTGCCGTTGACTGCAAAGAGCTCTGGAGCGCGAGCGCTGCGGGGCGAACAATATTGATTTTTGCATCACACTCCGCACTGTTTTACCCGCCGGAAGATGCTGTCTCACGCATTTTTATGCAGGTTCAGCTCAGGCTTTGCGCTATCATAACGATGATTACTACAACTACTATTAAAAGACAGGGTAAAACTTATGGAGATGCTCAATCACAATCTCTACCTTTTCCTTACCGCCGCGGAGTGCCGCAGCTTTACTGCAGCGGCTGAAAAGCTGCATATCTCGCAGCCGGCGGTCTCGAAAGCCGTCAAAACCTTAGAGCAGGAACTGAGCGTCACCTTATTTGTGCGCGATAAGCGCGAAGGCCTGACCTTAACCCGCACCGGACGCGAGCTGCTGCGCACCGGCCATGAATTGACCTTGGCTGAAAACAAGCTGCATCAGCGCCTGTCGCTGGAGCGGCAAACCCTGGCAGGACAAGTGCGGGTGGCCTGTCTGCCCGGTCTTACCGCCATGGTGCTCGCACAAGTGCTCGCATCATTCTCCGCCAAATATCCGCAGGTAATGGTTGATCTAATTGAAGGCGACGGGCAGAAGGTCCGCCAGAGCGTCAGCTCCTGTCAAGCCGATTTCGGCCTTTTGACCGAGCCTTTTGGGACCTTAGATCAGGAAACCCTGTTTATCGATAAATTTACCGTACTCGCTCTGCGCGATCCAAAAGCACCAGCCGATCTCGTGCAGCCGTCGCCTGCCGTCAATATCAAATTAAGCTCCGAGCGCTTCGTTATTCCTGCCGAGCTCTATCCGCCCTTTGCCGAAAAGGTACGCCAAGCCGGGCGCTCGCAGCCTGCCTGCATTCAAATCCATAATATCTTAAACGCCTTAAGCCTGGTACAAAGCGGTCTGCGCCGCGCCATTGGGCTGCGGCACATAAATCTGCCTTCTGCGCAGGAGGGCTTGATATTCCTGCCCACTGATCCGGAGCTTAACTGCGCCATCGGCGTGATCTGCCGCGATTTTAAGGAACTGCCGCCCGCCTCACAGGCGCTGCTGACCATGATCCGCACCTTCTTTGCGCGCTTTCAGCAGCTGGCCTAACCCAGCGTGCAAAAGAAAACCCGCACACCGGCGGGATGGGTGTCGCTGAGGGCGGCTTTTTTCCTTATGGCCTTTTGACTGGCCGGAAACGAGACCGCGGCCGTGCCGCCTCGGGTCTCCTTGCCTATCTGCAAGCACGTAAGCAGATCGCCTCGTCCACCGCTGAGCCTACAGCTGTATGCGCTCCGGAAAGCCGGCGGTGCGGCGCCCTCAGGACGATTTTATAGTAGCAGAAGCGCAGTTTAAAAGCTGTGAGCTGCGGCACGAATTTGTAAGCTTAATTTACTGTTTTTGCGATAGATTTCACAAAATCTCCCGCTGTCTGATACTCCTGCAGCGCCGGACAGTTGGAATATACATAGGTTGCGCAGGCCTGCACGCTGTCAAAGCAGTACGGCCCGTTTAAGCGCACAAGCTCATCCCTATCCTGCGCATCTGACTGCCACAGCGCGGACAGACAGCGTACTCCAACCGCAGCGCAGGCGGTAAAATCCGACAGCGCATCGCCGATGCAGCACAGATCCGCAGGAGCTAAATGAAACTGCGCCATCAAACCTTTTAAATGTTCGGCCTTATTGAGCCGATCCGGACCGCCGCAGCAGGTCGCGGCAAACATATCCTGCAGCCCCCAATGCTCTAAAGTGATTTGACAGCACTCCGGCCCCTTGCCGGTGGACAGCAGCAACAGCACTCCGCTCTGCTTTAAGGCCTTGAGCAGCTCCATGATCCCGGGAAAGAGCTGAATATGCTGCGCTTTAAGCTCGCGGGCGTAGGCGGCGTAGAAATCCTCTGCGGCCTGCTGCCAGCGATCGCCTGCAAATTTCATGGCAATCCCGGCCTCGTTGAGACCGAAATAGGCCTTAACATCTGCCCCGGACAGCACTCTGCCCGCATAAGGACCGTAAATTTGGGCAAAAAGCGGCACCACCAAGGGAAAGGTGTCGCCCATGGTGCCGTCTATATCAAAACATACTGCTTTAAACTGATCAGTCATCTGCTGTCTCGTAGTTATGATCTAAGTTTCTGCAGGCACAAAAAAGCCGCCTGCATGTTAACTGCAGACAGCCCTTTTCGTGCAGCTTATTCTACAAAGCGCACACGGCCTTCACGGCGCGGCGCTGCCTGCGGCAGATCGCCCTCCGGATAGCCTAAAATGCAGAAGCCGATGCCTTCGTAGGTCTTATCGGTAAGTCCGGCCTGCTTTAAGATCACCTGGCCTAAGCGGGACTTTAAGGTCTCGCGGGCGCGATGCACCCAGCAGGAGCCTAAGCCTAAGCTGGATGCTTCCAGCATCATATTGCCCATTACTAAGGAGCCGTCATAGACGCGGTTTTTGTGATTTTCATCCACAACCACCAGGAGGAGCACCGGAGCGCCGTAGAACGGATCAAAGGGTGGCTCCCAGCCGCCGAGTTCGCGGTTTAAGGTGCTGAGGCGATCGCGCAGATCCTTATTGGTGACGGCTATGATGTACGGAGACTGCTGGCCTTTGCTGGAAGCGGCATACAGACCAGCTTCTATCACTTTATCAATCTTCTCGCGCTCAACCATCTGATCGGTATATTTGCGCACCGCACGGCGAGCCTTAATGGCATCAAGCAGATCAGCCATGAAAAATTCTCCTCAAAATTAATTCTCAATCTACTTGCCTAAGTTTACCCCTTTTCAGCCCGCTTTTGCTGTTAGGCAGTTCACATCTTTACACGGCCGGCGCGGCTGCCGCGCCCTCTCCGCCGCTTGGGAGCTTTCCGGCAGGAAGCCGGTGCGTGAATTAAGACGCAGCAGAAGGAAAACAAAGCTTAGAGCAAAGAAGATGAAGGTACCCCATAAAGCGGCCCGAGTGCCGCCTGAATTAATGCAGTACCCGCACAGTGCGGTTCCTGCCATGGTGCCGAAATTGGCGGCGGTTAAAAAGAGCCCATTGGCAAAGTCCTGCGCCTGACCTGCTGCACTTGAGATCATGTGCTGGCCCGGGATCACCATAAAGCCTGCGATAATGCCGGCCAGGGCAATGAGCACGCAGGCGGCAGCGCTGCTGCTGCCGGTAACAAAGAGGGCCGCATACACGGCAAAGGACAGCGCCGGCACGGCGATAAGATAAAAGGCGCGGCGCTTGAAATACACGCGCCCTGCCAGCAGATTGCCCAATATATTGCAGAGGCCGTAGGCCAAAAGCACCGCGGCGGCGGCATCAAAGGACAGTCCGCTGACGCAGTTTAAGAAATCGGTCATGAAGCTGAAAAATCCGAAAATGGCCCCGTTGACGAGGGTATAGGCGCTAAGGCCGTACCACAGGGGCGGAGCTTTGAGGACGGCAAGCTGCGATCCGATGGTCTGACGCTGCGCCGGGATGGACGGCACCAGGCAGATCATGGCGATGAGTACCAATAGGCTGCAGGCGGTAAAGCTCAGCATAGCGGCCTGATAGGAGACGTTAACCGCAATATACGAGGTGACGGGCACGCCTAAAACCATGCCGGCGGAGACTCCGATAAAGACCCGGGAAATGGCGCGCGGCCCCTGCTCAGGCGGTACGGCAGCAGCTGCTGTAGTAAAGGCCTGCGACACAAACACCGGGTGCAGCAAAGCCGGCAGCGCGCGCATAACCAGCAGCACCCAAAAATCGGTCGTAAAGGCGGCGACCAGCGTACTTAAGGTAAAGAGAGCCATGATCACGACCATGGTGTGTTTTCGATTAAAGCGCGAACAAAGCAGCGGCATAACGGGGGCGCTCACCGCCACCATCAAGGCAAAAACGCTCACCGTCATGCCCGCCTGAGGCACACTCACGTTAAAGTGCTCAGCGATCTGCGGCACCATGCCCACTACTCCCATCTCGGTATTGATAATGCAGAAGACCCCTAAGGTTAAAATCACAATTAAAAGCTGCGGCTTAACAGTGTTCATGCTTAAACTTCCTTTGCTGCGGATGAATAAATGCGGCGGCGACAGTCTAAAGCAGCCCCTGTTTCAGGTCTAATCGTTTATACTTATGCCAAATTATGCGTTCTAATCATAATCAGCGACATCATCTCCATGATTGAACTTAGGCATCTGCGCTGCTTTTTAGGCATAGCCCGTGAGCGCACCATCACCCGCGCCGCTGAGGCGCTGCATATTTCCCAGCCTGCACTCTCGCGCACGCTGCAGGAGCTTGAAGAAGATCTTGGTCAGCAGCTCATCGTCCGCGGCAAGCCCCTGACACTTACCGCTAAGGGCGAGCTGCTGCGCCAGCGCGCGGAGAGCATGCTCGATTATTTTGAAAACTTTAAGCAGGAGATCTCTTCTGAGGCTGACGAACTCACCGGCACCATCACCATCGCCGCCGGGGAAAGTCCGTCCGTGGAGCTTTTGGCCGCCTCCTTCTTTAAATTAAAAGAGCGCTGGCCGCGCATCCGCTTTGCCTTGAAAAGCGGCAATGAATTTGACGTCACCACGGCGCTTAACAGCGGCCTTGCTGACTTCGGCATTCTCATCGCCTCCCCTAAGGCCGCGGAGTACTATCACTTAATTCTGCCGCAGCGCGATCCGTGGGTTCTGTGGGTGCCGGAGGAGCATGCTTTAGCGCAGAAGGAGCGCATTGAGCCGCAGGATTTTGCCGACCTGCCGGTGGTGCTGTCGGCGCAGTCGCTGCATAACAATGAATTTGCCGGCTGGCTGGGGCCGTTTAAAGAAAAGCTGCTGCCGGCCGGATCCTACAGTCTGCCTTACAACGCCTATATCTTTGCCAGACAGGGGCGGCTGCCGCTGCTGACGCTGGCGGTCTTGATCTGTCCTGCACGTGCAGATCACTACAAGGCGCTGCCGCTTTATCCGGTCTTAGATGCGCAGCTGCACTTGGTGTGGACCTCAGCGGTCTACGCCAGTCCCTTATGCCGGGCCTTTGTGCAGCAGGTAAAGATGGAGCTGACCTGCGGACTGCAGAGTCAGTAAGAAAAAGTAAAAGGCAGGCCCCAGAGCCTGCCCTTTATCAAGACCTCATAACAACGAGGTCAAACTTTCAGCCAGCAGCTTACTTGTTTAAGGCCTGAGCCACAGCCACGGCGACGGCTACAGTAGCACCCACCATCGGGTTGTTGCCCATACCTAAGAAGCCCATCATCTCCACGTGAGCCGGTACAGAAGAGGAGCCGGCGAACTGAGCATCGGAATGCATGCGGCCCATGGTATCGGTCATACCGTAGGAGGCAGGGCCGGCAGCCATGTTGTCCGGGTGCAGAGTACGGCCGGTACCGCCGCCGGAGGCTACGGAGAAGTACTTCTTGCCCAGCTCATAGCACTCTTTCTTATAGGTGGCAGCCACCGGGTGCTGGAAGCGGGTCGGGTTGGTGGAGTTGCCGGTAATGGAGACGTCCACGCCTTCATGATGCATAATAGCCACGCCTTCACGCACGTCGTCAGCGCCGTAGCAGCGGACAGCAGCGCGCTCGCCGTTGGAGTAAGCAATCTCCTTGACGATGTTCAGCTCGGAGGTGTAGTAGTCGAACTTGGTCTGCACATAGGTGAAGCCGTTGATGCGGGAAATGATCTGTGCAGCATCCTTGCCCAGACCATTTAAGATCACGCGCAACGGAGTCCTGCGGGCCTTGTTGGCATTGCGCACGATGCCGATAGCGCCTTCAGCAGCCGCGAAGGACTCGTGACCTGCCAGGAAGCAGAAGCACTTAGTCTCATCGCGCAGCAGCATGGCGCCTAAATTGCCGTGGCCTAAACCGACCTTGCGATCCTCAGCCACAGAGCCCGGGATGCAGAAAGCCTGCAGGCCGATGCCGATGGCCTCAGCGGCCTCAGCGGCAGTTCTGCAGCCCTTCTTTAAGGCAATAGCGGCACCTACGGTGTAAGCCCAGCAGGCGTTCTCGAAAGCAATCGGCTGAATCTCACGCACCATGTTGTAGGGGTTGAGGCCGTACTGCTTGCAGACTTCCATCGCCTCTTCCACAGAGCCGATGCCATATTCCTTTAATGCAGCGTTGACTTTGTCAATGCGACGCTCATAGCTTTCAAATAATGCCATTTCCTGTACACCTCTTACTCTTTTCTCGGATCAATGTACTTGGCCGCATTATCGAACTGGCCGTAGTGACCGCGAACCTTGGCAATAGCCTCAGAGCCCTTTAACTCCGGGTTGGCCTTTAAGGTGTCAATAAGCTTGCCTAAGTTGACGAACTCGTAGCCGATGACCTCATTGTTGTCATTTAAGGCCAGACGGGTAACATAGCCTTCGGTCATCTCTAAGTAGCGGGTGCCCTTGGCCTTGGTACCGAACATAGTGCCTACCTGGCTGCGCAGGTTCTTGCCCAGATCCTCTAAGGAGGCGCCGATAGGCAGGCCGCCCTCGGAGAATGCAGTCTGGGTACGGCCGTAAACGATCTGCAGGAACAGCTCGCGCATGGCGGTGTTGATGGCATCGCACACTAAGTCAGTGTTTAAGGCCTCCAGAATGGTCTTGCCCGGCAGAATTTCAGAGGCCATAGCGGCAGAGTGAGTCATGCCGGTGCAGCCTAAGGTCTCGACCAAGCACTCCTCGATCACGCCGTCCTTGACGTTTAAGGTCAGCTTGCATGCGCCCTGCTGCGGAGCACACCAGCCCACGCCGTGAGTCAAACCGCTGATATCTTTGATTTCTTTAGCTTGAACCCACTTGCCCTCTTCAGGGATAGGAGCAGGACCGTGATATGCACCCTTGGTGACCGGGCACATCTGCTCTACTTCTTTTGAATAGATCATTGGTGGTACCTAATTGCTATTAATTCTTGAATTACCTCGGCAGTACTGCCGTCCTTGCATTGCTTTTACTAATACTGAAAACTACTAAAAGCAGAGCTGATTATAATACTAAGGCTTGTACTTTGGTAAGCCGCCGCAGCGCACAAAAACAAAATAAAACGCGCCATTGCGGCCTGCAAGGCGAATTTATGCCGGCGCGCTCTGCTCAAGCAGCCGGGCGGCCCCGGCATCTAAATCCCGGCGCTGACTGGGGGCAATGCGCAGCGCAGCGGCGAGTCCTTCCAAATAGTTCTGCTCCAGGAAGTGATCGCCCGCAGTAATTAAGGAGGAGAGCAGATAAATATCCAGCGCCTCCTCAGGATAGCGCACGTCATCTGCAATGCTCTGCACCTCAGGATCGGCGGTCAACAGCTCATCGACCAAGCCCGCTGCATCCATTTGCGCGCATAAGCGCCGGTAAACGGCGTACAGCGAGCTGTGCTCAAACTCATCGATGCGCCCGTCCGCCCGGGCCGCAAAGATCAAGGTCTTGAGCAGCAACAGACAGGCGGTCAAATAATCCTGCTCGCTTACGGTAAACTCATGCGCAGGCTTAGGTGAAATCATGCCGCTGCGCCGCTCCAGCCACTGCATCAATATGCGGTGCGCCTGCCGCAGGAGCAGCTGTCCGCGAGCGCTGACCTGAGCGCTGTCTTCCGGCGCACTGATAAACTGCGCCACTTTGCTCAGGCGCAGGCGCGCGGCAGTCAGGGGACTTGAAATGCTGTTTTCACTGTCATCGGCGGCTGCAGTCATAAGGTCCTTTATCTCCATTTGTCTTAGTCTGGTGATCATCAGGCATCTGAGTTTTTTCTGCAAGCGCTGATTTCTGCGGCGGTGCGCTTAATCCTCATGCACGCAAATTGCAGTTTGACCCTTTAAAGGCCCGGTGAGACCTGTTATTATTTGCACAAGATTTTTGAAACTGCCGTATAGACAGCATTAAGGCGCAATTATATGAGTACATCTTCTATAATCAATAAACCTCAGGCTGACAGTACCATCAGCTGGTTTATCAGCCAATGCCATATTCATAAGTACCCCGCCAAAACCACTATTATTCATGCCGGCGAAAAAGCCGAGACCCTGTACTACATGGTAAAAGGCTCCGCTGTGGTCCTGATTAAAGATCCTGACGGCCGCGAGATGATCCTGACCTATTTAAATCAGGGCGATTTCATCGGCGAGGTCGGCCTGTTCGATCAGACCGAGACCCCGACCCGCTCAGCCTGGGTGCGCGCTAAGGGTCAGTGTGAAGTTGCTGAAGTGTCCTACAGTAAGTTCAAGCAGCTGGTACAGGTAAATCCCGAAATTCTGATGCGTCTGTCGGCGCAGCTGGCGCGTCGTCTGGCCTCAACGTCCAGCAAGGTCGGCAATTTAGCCTTTTTAGACGTCACCGGCCGTATCGCTCAGACCTTAGTGAATTTGGCCCATCAGCCTGAAGCCATGACCCACCCGGACGGCATGCAGATCAAGATCACCCGCCAGGAAATCGGACAGATCGTAGGCTGCTCCCGCGAGACCGTGGGACGCATCCTCAAGATGATGGAAGAAGATCATTTAATTTCAGCCCACGGCAAGACCATCGTGGTTTACGGCACCAGATAAGGAGCAGTCATGGCCTCATTGTTAGAGCGCGGTATTCACTCTTTTACCAAGGACGATTTATTAGCCTGCTCGCGCGGCGAGCTTTTCGGACCGGGCAATTCGCAGCTTCCTGCCCCCAATATGCTGATGTTCGACCGCATCACCAGCATCACCGCTGACGGCGGCCAGTACGGCTTAGGGGAAATCAAGGCCGAGCTCGACATCAATCCTGATTTATGGTTCTTTGCCTGCCACTTTCCCGGCGATCCGGTAATGCCCGGCTGCCTGGGCCTCGATGCCATGTGGCAGTTAGTGGGCTTCTTCTTAGGCTGGCGCGGCGGCCCCGGCAAGGGCCGAGCTTTAGGGGTCTCCCGCGTCAAGTTCAAGGGCGAGGTTTTAGACTCCACTAAGCTCGTTGAATACGTCATCGATATCAAGCGCATTATTGAGCGCGGCGCGCTCATCATGGGAGTTGCTGACGGCAAGGTCTTTGCTGACGGCAAGCATATCTATACCGCAGAAGATCTGCAGGTAGGCCTAGTGCCCTCGCACAAGTAAGCCTGGCTTAGAAATTCTCTAAAAGACAACTCGGCCGCGCCTTTCCCGGCGCGGCTTTTTATTTTCAGCACCGCATCCGCACTAAAAGTCTGCTGCATACCTTATCCTGCATTACGGTGTACTTATCCTAAACTCCATATCCCAGCATAGGATAACTTTTGCACCAAAACAAAACATAACTTTTTAGAATATTTCAACATTAGATTTTTACGATTTGGAATAATGCTATTTTTTAGGCGGATATGCTCATAATGCACGCACAGCCGGCGCTTACGCTTCCACCTGATGAATCGCGCGTTGCTAAATTTTTACCCCGGACGGTAAATGTACAGTGTAAAGACGCGGCAGTCGACAGATTTACTGCATTTGCGCTGTCATATTTCATAAAAGGAGCACTTTTATGCCTGGGGCCACCTTACTTAAACGGGCTGCGGGAGGCTGTATCGCCGCCCAGGAGCCCGCGCTTGCCGCCGAGCAGCCGGCACTGCAGGCCCAGCCTGTATACGCTCCGGCTGCGCAGCAGCCGATCTTAACGGCTCAAAGGCCGCATTTGACAGCCGAAAACTGCTGCTTGACATCAGCTGAGCGCGCCATGCTGCCGCCCCTTCCCGGCAGGCTGCATGTAAAACAGTTAGAGCAGTTTATCTATTTTAATCTCACCGCGCTCCTGCAGCATTTTGCCGAAATTTCCTACCGCCTGAGCTGCGGGGAATATGAGGCTTTCCGCCGACCGGAAGATCGCAGGGAGGCCTGCCTTTTCATGCAGTATCAGCGCCGCGAAAGCATGCTCTCGATGCCCTGCGATCTGCCCGCCCTGCTGCAGCGCGGCGATGTCAGCTGTCTTTTTGCCTCAGAAAGCGAGCGTCTGGAGCTCAACTCCAGACTGCGTCTTGACTGCTTAAGTCCGTTTTTACTGCTCTGTGATTTCACCACTGGCGATCCGGGTCCCATCTTTACCTTGATAAAGCGGCTGCTGCACTGGCGGCAGCCCGAGTCTGCCTGCTTTGATCTGCCCCCTGCGGCCTTAAAGACCCATTTAGGTGCGGCTCTGCTGCAGTGCGGCGTGCCGCTCAATTTCATTGTTGCCAATTTAAACTGGGGCTCTGCGGCTGCGCTGCAGCATCTCATCGGTGCCGCCGCGCCTGCTCCTCTTGCCTACTCGGGGATCTGCCGATCAAGCAAAGACAGCGCCCGCCCCGAGATGATTGCGCTTACTACCGCTGCGCTCAATTTCTACGCCATCCTGCAGTGCTGCTTAGTCGATGCCGCCCCGGAGGACAGTCATTTAGCCCGGGCGCAGCAGCTGCCGCTCAATCTCTACGCCGCCGCCGGCGCTTATCACTGCATGCGCGCGCTGCTCAAGCTCAGCTGCTTCATCCCGTGGCTGACCAGCGGCGGGCAGCAGAAGGTCCCGAGCTTTAAATTCTTTCTTTCCGTGATCAAAGACTTTATCCATGATCAGCTGCCGCTGTGCAGCTGTCAGGCCCATTACCCGCTGCGCCAGCGTCAGGCAAATGTCATCTCCGAGCGCCTGCTGCCCTGCAATGGGGTTTATCTGCCCCTGACCTCTACCCACCGCGGACATCTGCCCGCGCATGCCCCCGGCTGTCCCTGCTGTGCCCTGCGCGCTCAGTATTTAGCTGCGGCAAGCTGCGGCCGGGCCGATGAGATCCTGCCCAATTTCTCCTATCAGCCTGCGGACATGCTGGAAAATTAAGCCCTGTAATTGATCACGCGCGGCAGATCTGTCCATTTGTTTTACAATAGCGCAGATTAAACTTTGCTGATAAAAACATCAACACAACCGCTTATGAGCTTTACCTTACGCGATCTCAAACCCGGTCAGCGGGCCGAAGTTGCCGCTGTAGGCGGCAGCGGCTCGCTGCGCCAGCACTTTTTAGATATGGGCCTCATTCCCGGCAGCGAGGTCACCTTAATTAAATTCGCCCCGATGGGCGATCCTCTGGAGCTTAAAGTCAAAGGCTATGAGCTCACCCTGCGCCTTGCTGACGCTGCGCATATTGAAGCGCATCTGCTCACGGATTCCCCGCACCCTGCGCCGCATCATCCTAAGCTTGCCCCGCTGACCCCGGTCGCCCATCCGGGTTTGGGTGAAGGCGGACGCTATCATCAGCACGGAGAGGCTGAACATCCGCTGCCTGAGGATGAAAAACTGACCTTTGCGCTTGCCGGCAATCAAAACTGCGGCAAGACTACCCTCTTCAATCAGCTCACCGGAGCCAATCAGCACGTCGGCAATTTCCCGGGCGTCACCGTGGACGGCAAGACCGGACAGGTGCGCGGCTTTGCCAATGCACAGGTGACCGATCTGCCGGGCATTTATTCCTTATCGCCCTATACGGCTGAGGAAGTCGTCACCCGCGAATTCATCTTAAAGACGCACCCCAGGGGCATTATCAATATCGTTGATGCTACCAATATTGAGCGCAATCTGTACCTGACCATGCAGCTGATGGAGCTTAACATCCCCATGGTGCTGGCCCTCAATATGATGGATGAGCTGCACCGCAACGGCGGCGCGGTGCGCCTCAATGAAATGGAAGATCTCTTAGGCATCCCGGTAGTGCCGATCGCCGCGGCCAAAAATGAAGGCGTGGACGAGCTGATCCGCCATGCCGTACACGTGGCTCATTATCAGGAGACTCCGGCGCGCAGTGATTTCTGCGAGGAAAGCGATTACGGCGGGGCGGTGCACCGCTGTCTGCACGCCATCATGCACTTAATTGCCGATCACTGTGAGCGCGCCGGCCTGCCGGTGCGCTTTGCCGCCACCAAGCTTGCCGAAGGCGATCAGAGTATTGCCGACGCCCTGCATTTAGAGCAGAACGAGAAGGAGATGATTGAGCATATCATCGTGCAGATGGAGCAGGAGCGCGGTCTGGATCGCTCTGCAGCCATTGCCGATATGCGCTTTACCTTTATTGAACGCCTTGTCGATAAAACTGTGGTCAAGCCGCAGGAGAGCGTAGAGCATAAGCGCTCAGTTAATATCGATAAGGTGCTGACCGGGCGCTTTACCGCTATTCCGGCCTTTGCGCTCATCATGGCCCTGGTATTCTTCCTGACCTTCAACGTCATCGGCGCCTTCTTCCAGGGGCTCCTCGAGGACGGCATCACGGCACTGGCGCAGATCACGGATCGAGCCCTGACCGCCTGGCAGATCGCGCCGACTATCCATTCGCTGATAATTGACGCGGTCTTCAGCGGCATAGGCACGGTATTAAGCTTTCTGCCCATCATCGTCACACTGTTCTTTTTCCTGTCGCTTCTGGAAGATACCGGCTACATGGCGCGCATCGCCTTTGTAATGGATAAGCTTCTGCGCAAGATCGGCCTGTCCGGCCGCTCCATTGTGCCGATGCTGATAGGCTTCGGCTGCACCGTCCCGGCCGTAATGGCCTGCCGCACGCTGCCCTCAGCCCGCGACCGCCGCCTTACCGTCCTGCTCACGCCCTTTATGAGCTGCTCGGCTAAGCTGCCCATTTACGGCTTCTTTACCGCCGCCTTCTTCCCGGGAGAAGGCGGACTCATCATGACCGCCCTGTACTTCTTTGCCTTAGGCATCGGCGTGATCGCCGCCCTGCTGCTGCGCTCCACCGGCTTTAAAGGCGAGGCGGTGCCCTTTGTCATGGAGCTGCCCAATTACCGCATGCCCAGTGCCAAAAATGTACTGCAGCTGCTCTGGGATAAGGCCAAGGACTTCTTAGAGCGCGCCTTTACCATTATCTTTGTGGCCACCATCGTGATCTGGTTCCTGCAGAATTTTGACTTTAAGCTCGAATTGGTGACGGCGGCGGAGCACAGCATTTTAGCCGCCGCCGCCGAGGGGCTGGCGCCGCTGTTTGCCCCCTTAGGCTTTGGAGACTGGCGCATTGTCACCGCGCTTATCTCAGGCTTCATGGCCAAAGAGAGCGTGGTATCGACTTTATCGCTGCTCTTTGCCGGAGATTCCTTAGGCGGGATCGGCGGCATCGGCACCGTCCTTGATCCAGTGTCGGCGCTGTCGCTTTTAATCTTCTGCCTGCTCTATACCCCGTGCGTGGCGGCGATGACTACCATTAAGCGCGAGCTGTCATGGCGCTGGGCCATTCAGATTGCCCTGACGCAGCTTATCGTGGCGTGGATCTGCGCCTTTGCCATCTATCGGCTGTGTCTGCTGTTTATTTAGGAGATCAAGGCCGATGAATCTGCCCAGCCTGATTTTAGCCGTCATTCTCGCGGCAGCTTTTGCCGCCGCACTGTGGCGCAGCTTCAGTCCGCGCCGGCGCGGCGGCTGCGGCGGCTCCTGCCGCACCTGCAGCGCTGCCGGTAAACCTCAGGATCTGACTATTCCCTGTCGTAAGCTTTAAACAGTCAGGCACGATTATTGCTTTATCTGCCTTAACTAAGTGGAAAGCACTTGTGAGGCAGAATTATGGCACTTACCGCCCTGACAAATACCATCGCCGGCAATATGCAGCGCAGTCTGGCGATCAGCACCGCAGATGTAAGCAGAAATACGGCAAGCTTAAGCTCCGGCCGCGCAGTTAACTCAGCCAAGGATGATCCCAGCAATCTGCAGATCTCCGAGCGCTATTCTTCGCAGATTAACTGCATGGAGCGCGGAAATGACAATGCCGATGAAGGCATCGCAGTGCTCCAGCTTGCCGAAGGCGCGCTGGATGAAACCGTACAGCTGCTGCAGCGCATCCGCAATTTAGCCATTCAGTCGGCCAACGGCATCAACAGCAGCGCTGACCGGCAGACCATACAGGCTGAGGCTGAGCAGATCTCACGGGAAATCACCCGCATTGCCTGTAAAACCACTTACGGCGGCGCGCAGCTGCTGCGCGGCGCGGGCATAGGACTTATCAGCGATGAAGGGCAATTATCGCTGCAGGTGGGCGCTAATGCCTTCAACACCATCGATCTGACCTTGGACACCTCCTTCTGCCTGTCCTCGCTGCAGGATAGGATCGGGGGCTTGGGCGCCGGCTTTAATGAGGGCGCGCAGAGCTTTGATCTCAGCACTCAGGACAAAGCGCAGGCGGTTTTAGCCGGCATTGATGCCTATATAACCTACGTAGACGGCCGACGCGGCGAGGCCGGGGCGCAGATGAAGCGTCTGGAGTCCACCATCCGCAATCAAAGCAGCATGCATGAAAATGAAAGCTCGGCGCGCATGCGCATGCGCGATGCAGATTACGCTAAGGAAACCTCAGAGCTGGCTTCCGCGCAGGTGCGGCAGAATGTCTCAGCGCAGATGCTGATGCAGGCCAATACCCAGACTGATTTCGTCTTAGCGCTTTTGCGTTAAGCCGCTACAGGTGCAGGCGGGATATGAGTTCACCGGCGAGCGCGAGGTAGGCGCGTGCGCCGTTAGAGGATTTATCGTACTGCATCACCGGCCGACCTAAGGCGGCGGCCTCAGAGATCACCGCCGAATACGGGATCACCGTTGAACACAGCTGCGGACCCAGCTTCTGCAGCGTATTTTTAATCTCATCTGACTGTAAGGCATCCGCATCATACATCGTGCGCACAATGCCGGCCAACTGCCCGGCAAATAAGCCCTCCTCCTGCAGCTTGGCCGTTTTAGACAGCAGGGTCTGCAGCGAGTCTAAGGCGTAATACTCACAGGGCGTAGTAATGAGCAGCTGATCGGCCGCGCACAGGGCCATGATGGTCACTAAATCAAGGCTCGGCGGCGTGTCGATGACGATGAGATCATACTGACTCTTCAGACCGCTCAAGCTGCGCTTTAAGGTCAGCTCAGCCTGTGCCGCCGAGCGCAGCAGCGCCGGCAGCGCAGTCAGATCTTCATCGGCGGGGATAAGATCAAAGCCGGCCGCCGTTCTGACAATGAGCCTGTCATCAAGGCTGCGGTGATTTAATAAATCCTCAGATAAAGCCCCTTGGGTGCGGGGCACGCGCAGCGCCGCACTGGCCGAGCCCTGAGGATCAAAGTCGATGAGCAGGACCCGGCGGCGGGTAGGCGCAATGGCGCAGCTTAAATTGACGGCTGCGGAGGTTTTGCCGCTGCCGCCCTTTTGATTGGCTATAACTAAGATCTGCCCCATGCGCGCTGCGTCTTATGTTTAAGGACTATTCCCAGCCCGACTCACCCGACTCAGCTTCACTGTTCTCGGAGTTGAGCTTCATCGAGTTCCACACGCGGTTGGTAATGCGCGAAACCTTAGAGGTGGTAGGCTGCGGGAAATAGGTCTTTGCCAGAAGCTCCGGGGACAGATTGACGCTGGGATTGCTCTTTAAGTCCTCGCCCAATTTAGCCATCGCGCCCTTAACCGGCAGAATGTACTTAATTTCATTGGAAATAGACGAAGCCACATCGTCGTCCATTAAGTAATTAAACCAGGCATAGGCGTTATCCTTATTCTTAGCCCCGGCCGGGATCACCCAGCAGTCAAACCAAAGGAGACCGCCTTCCTTGGGCATCACGTACTCAATGGTATAGCCGCGATCGGCCTGCCTGGCTCTGTCAGCCGCCTGCAGAATGTCGCCGGAGTAGCCGATGGCCGCGCAGATTTCGCCGGAGGCTAAGTCATTGATAAAGCGCGAGGAGTGAAAATAAGCCACGTTGGAGGCGAGCTTAGTTAAAAGCTCCTGCGCCTCGGTATAGTCAGAGGCCTTTTCGGAGTTGGGATCTTTGCCTAAGTAGTGCATTACCGTCGAAATCACTTCGATCGGCGAGTCCAGCACGGCGATGCCGCACTGCTTTAACTTATCGGAGTTTTCCTTTTTGAACAGGAAATCCCAGGAATCTACCTTATAGTCCGGCCCGAAGATCTCGGCAATCTTCTCCTTGTTATAGCCGATGCCTACCGAGATCTCGGTATAAGGGTAGGCGTAATCGTTATTAGGATCGATCTGGGCTAAGATGGCCATGCGTTTTTCATCTAAATTCTGCCAATTGGGGATCTTAGTCTTATCGATCTTCTCAATGGCGCCGGCTTTGGCCAGACGGGGCACGTAATAGCTGGTCATCATGCAGGCATCAAAGCCTGAATGCCCGGATAATAAGCGGGCTTCGACCATCTCATTGGAGTCAAACAGGGCATAATTGGCCTCCAGACCCTGCTGCTTTTCAAAATCAGCTACCGTATTCTGGGCGATGTAATCGCTCCAGTTCCAGATGTTGATCTCTGCAGCGGCGGCGATGCCGGCAGCGGTAAAGCCAGAAGCTAAAGCCAATGCTTGAGTAAATTTCTTCATGCGCCTTTAATTCCTATCAAAACAGCACATTAAAAAATGGCATTCCTAAAGGAAGCCGGTGAGCTTTAAAAGCGTCTTCATTATAACGAAATCATAAGGATCGCTGAGGAAAAAATCGCGTTTTTACGCCGCAGATCGCAGGTGCACCAGGATGGATCCTCTGCACTCCTTCGAGGACTGCCTTAAGGGCAATTACAGCAGGGTATCCTGCCCTTCCTCGTAGAAGACAAAGCGCTCGCGGCCGGTGCGTTTGGCCTCATACAGCGCCGCATCGGCTTTAGCAATCAGCTCTTCTAAGGACCACTGCCCTTTCTGCGCGGCAGCCGGGCTGATGCCGATGGAGATGGTCACGGGCTTATGATCATTGCCGGGATTGATGATGTCCATCTGCCTGACCGCCTGACAAAGCCGGCGGGCAATCGAAGCTAAGATAGTACGATCCACATTCTGCAGCACGATGCAGAACTCCTCGCCGCCGTAGCGGTAGACGATGTCGGACTCTGAGGTATTCTTGATAAGACAGACGCTGACGCGGCGCAGCACCATATCGCCCTTTTGATGGCCCATGGTGTCGTTGAACTTCTTAAAGAAGTCGATATCGATCATCATTACCGCGCAGCGCTGCGGCACCTCGCCCATGGTGCGGTTGAAGAGCTCTAAAGCGCGGCGATTATGCGCGCCGGTGAGCTCATCGTAATAGGAAATAGTTAAAAGCTCGCTGTAGCGCTGCGTAATGCGCTCAGAATCGGAAGTGATCTTCTGCACATCGGCAAAGAGGTGCCGGAGCAGAGCCGATACTTCATTGAGCTCGGCAATGCGGGTCACCGGCAGCTTTAAGTCATCAATGCTCTGGCGGCGGTTAAAGCGGTTGATAAAGGCGGTAATATGCTGCAGCGGCTTAACCAGGATGGTATAGATGATAAGGTAGCCGCCGGCACAGCTTAACAGCACAAAGGCGGAAATCAGTCCCAAATAGAAGGACAGATCTTTAGAAATATCGCTGATGCGCCCGAGCTCTGCGCTGATAACCGTGGTTTCATTCTGGGTATAGGAGCTCGACATCAAATTGACTAAAAATTCGATATCTTCAGAGCGGCGCCGCAGATCGCTGCGATAGGCATTGTAGTGGGAATAATTGCGCTCAAAGCTCTCGCGCGCCGGGGCTAAAGCGGCGCATGCCGCCGCCATCTCCTGACTGTGCGCACTGCAGCGCTGCGCGGCCTGTTCATACTGCTTCTTGACATGATCGCTCAGCATAAAGCCGCTGAAGTCCGACTCCGGGGCGTAGTCCCAGCCTAAAAAGTCCTGCGCCGGATCATGGCCCTGCGCGAAATTTCCCTGCTGATCCTGCTGATGCTGCAGCTCAATGCGATTGACTATGAGGGCAAGACGGATCCAGTCTTCAATCAGCTCGGAGTGCGTGCGGATAAGATTGGAGCGGGTATTCCACATCAGCTTGACCTTATTGAGCACGCTGCGCGAGATCACCGCCACATCTTCAATCTCAAACATCGACTCGGAAAGCAGCGCAGAGGCGTCGATATAGGCATTGCGCGCGGCCACCGGATCGGTGCTCTGCTCCATGGTAGTCAAAAAGCCCTTTAAGCGCTCCAGATTAACCAGGGAGCGCTGAGCATTCATGATGCTGGGGATGGAGTTTTTCGCCAAGGAGGCCGAGGAACTGCGGATCAGCGACATATCGTAATAGGAATAAGCCGTCACCAGCATGAAAAATATCGCAAAAAACAGGCCGAAGCATAAAAACAGCGAGCGCAGCGAAAAAGTTCCGCGCCGGCGTTTCTGCTCTGCCGCATCGTTATGCTGCCTGCTCATGCTGTGCTTCCTTAAACCTTAGTCTCAAAAATTTAAAAAGGGAAAATACTGCAGACTTAACATCTGATATTCGCCGTCAATTTTAATTTCATAAATGGCGCTGTTAATCTGCTCCAGCGCACCGGCGTTCTCCCTGCTCACCGCAATGCAGGACTCATCCATGGGGATGATCTGATTGTCCGCATAATGATTGAGCAGGATGAAATCAGGATTTCTCGAGCGCTTTAAATAATCATAGCCCGAAAGGCCGTCCACCAGAATAAGATCGGTCTTACCCAGCTCCAGCGCCGCAAAAAGCGCGTCATAATCCTTATAGCTCAGGATCTCATTGTCATTCCCGTAGTTCTCCTTAAGCGCCTCCTCCTGCGCGGTAGCAGCTTGGCTGGCCAGCTTCATGCCGTGTACATTGGAAGGTCTAATCTCAAAAGGATATTCCTTAAGGCCGATGAAAAAGGCGCGCGAGCGAAAATAAGGCTCGCTGAAAGCTAAAGTCTGCTCACGCTCAGGACTGCGCCCTAAGCTGGCAACAGCCAGATCCGCCCGGCCCTGCTCCAGGGCCGGAATAATTTCATCAAAGGGCAGCGGGAGCAGCCGGCACTTGATTTTAAGCTTAGTGCACAAAAGCCCCGTAAAGCCGACGTCAAAGCCTTCGCGCTCGCCGGTTGCCTCATTTATATAGGAAAAGGGGCGATAATTCTCCTCCACCGCGACCGTTACTTCAGCCTGCGGCGGATTTAAAAAACTGGAGTTCTGCGCAGCAGCGCTGCCCATAACTGCAAGGCACGCTGCGGCTGTCAGCATACTGACTGTCTTCATAAAATGCGGTATCAATTATCTGCAGTTCAGTATAACCCAAATCAGTGCGCGTCTGTCGCTTCCTGCCTTGCCAAAATGAAACACGGCGCAGAGTTTTCAGCTTTGAATCTGACTGTCGGCATCACTATGCACCGGCACCTAAGTATCATCCCTGCGGTAGAGCACTAAGGGCACATCATCTAAATTTTCCTGCAGAGCAGCGGCTAAAGCCATGAGCTGGGGCTCCCTTTTCAGCTCCTCACGCTTTTTCACTCCCTCAAGGCTTAAGGCTTTGCGCGCCAGCTCTGCCGGTGCACGCTCCGGCGCGCCGGCGGTAAAGTTCAGCTTAAGCGTCATCGGCCGGCCGTAATACTCCGACAAGGCCTGCTCAATGATGGGTTTTGCCTTGCTGCCGGCAAAATACTGCTGGTACTCCGCGCTCATATTGAGCTCAAGCTCCGAGCCTGAACCCGGATCCTGCACTAAATCAGCATACATCAGCGCACTGCGTTCAGGGCCGTTTTTGAGCTTTAACTGCGCCAAAACGGCGTACCACGGACTGAGGGAGGGCAGCTGCGGATAAAAGTCCTCCGGGGTCATCAGCTTAAAGCCGGCAAACTGCGGGGCACTGCTGCCGTGCGGCAGCTGGGTGACGGGACGGAATTTAGGCTCCTGAAGCCGCGCTTTGCACTCTGCGCGAGGCGGCAGTGCCGCCTGGGTATGCGGAGCAGTTTGATACTGCGGGGGCGCTTCCGGCGCTTTGGCAAAGAGCAGCGCATCAGCGCTCTGTTCCTGCAGCGCTAAATAAGCATCGTCTTCATCGTCATCATCGCCGGCCTCCGGTGCAATCTCGGCCTCCACCGGCGGCAGATCGGCAAACTCTTCCGGCATGGGCGGCAGATCATCTGCCGGCGGCTGCGGCACGGGCTGAGGAACCGGAGCCGGAGCAGGCTGAGGTACAGGCTGCGGAGCAGGAGCGGCTGCGGCCGGTTCTGCCTGCAGCGCGTCAGGTGCAGGATCGGGCGCGAAATTGGCTGCCAGCGGCGACTGATAATCATCCTGGGACAGCGATTGATCAACTGCGGCATTGAGCTGCTGCACCTGCTCTAAGCTGAGATTCTGCCCGCTCTGCTCGATGGCTGTGAGCTCTGCCGCGCTCAGTGCCGGCTGCGCTTTCTCCGGCGCTGCTGCCTGCGCGCTTAAATGCTGCGCCTGCGCCTGCATTTGGTTTCGATACTCAGCGGTCAGCTCCGCAGGCGGCTGCGGCTCTCCGGCAGGCTCTGCCGCAGGCATCTCAGGCTGCGTTGCCGGCATGGACTGCTGCGGCAGCGCCGCGGCCTGTACTGCATTTTTACTGGAAATATCCGACACAATGGCATGGAGCTCATTGGCACTGCGCCCGCCTTTTTCGGGACGCTGCAGCGCCTGATGCAGAAGCTCCTGCATAGTACGGCGCAATTGCCCTAAATAATGCAGGAGCTCTAAGCTCTGCTCAAAGCGCTCCTGCACCTGCGCCGAGATCTGCTCATTGGCAGGAACTGCGGGATCAGGTACTGGAACGGCAGAAACGGGAGCAGCAGCGGCAGCCGGAGCCGACTGTGCGCCCGGCAGGGAAGGTGCAGTCAGGCTTTTGACCTGGGCAATTACCGCATCCAGATTGAGCGGCTGCGCATAATTGAAATCCCCGGCTTCGGCAGTCGGAGTCTGCGCCTGGGTCAGCGGCTTGGTGAAGGCAGGATCAGACGTGCTTGGCTGATACGCGATCTCAGCTGCCTGCTCTTCCCCTAGCCAAGCTTTTTTTTTTCCGGATTGAAAGCATGCAGGCGCAGGACCGTCATCTCAAAGGCGGCCTTGCCGTCAGGCGCAAAATCGTACTCGCGCAGCCCCTCAAGGCAGATCTGATAGTACAGCTGCAGCTCCTGTGCGCTGAAGCGCGGGGCGTACTGCTCTAAAAGATTTAAAGGCAGCGAGAATACATTCAGCCGGCTGCCCCCGATGAATTGAAAGAGCGCTAAATCATGCAGCGCGAGGGTCATTTCATCGAGCAGCGTGCGGTAATTGGGGCTGACCTCGGCGATGTCGCCCAAAAGCTTTCCCAGATCTGCAGCTGTGTCAGGCAGCAGGCTTTCGAGCACTGCCAGCACTAAATTGTCTCCGGCAGCTCCGAGCATAGACAGCACGGTATCACGCCTGACAGCGCCGCCGCCCAACGCAACAGCCTGATCGGTAAGCGAGAGCGCATCGCGCATTGAGCCCTTGGCGGCACGGGCAAGCAGCAGAGCCGCTTCAGGCTCGCAGCTTAACTGCTCGGCGGCTGCAATCTTCATGATCTGGGCGGAGATCTCCTCAACGCTTAAAGCCTTTAACTGAAACTGCAGACAGCGCGACAGCACCGTAGTGGGGATCTTGTGCGGATCGGTGGTCGCTAAGATGAATTTGACGTATGCCGGCGGCTCCTCCAAAGTCTTGAGCAGCGCATTGAAGCTGCTCTGCGAAAGCATGTGCACTTCGTCGATGATGTAGATCTTATAGCGCCCAGTCACCGGCGGATACTGCGTATTCTCCAAAAGCTGGCGGGTATCATCGACCTTGGTCTGGGAGGCGGCGTCAATTTCGATGACGTCAGGATAAGAGCCGTGCGCAATGCCTTGACAGGCCGCACACTGACCGCACGGATGCGAGCTGATCCCCTGCTCGCACTCCAGGGATTTGGCAATAATGCGCGCAATGGTAGTCTTGCCGATGCCGCGGGTGCCGGTTAAAAGATAAGCATGATGGATGCGCTTAGTGTCGATGGCATTAGCTAAAGCCCCTAGCACATGCTTCTGTCCGACTACGTCTGCAAAAGTCTGAGGACGATATTTGCGGGCTAAAGCCTGATATTCACCGTTAAGCGCAATGGCCATGACTTATCCTTAAAAACTTAAGGCTGCAGTACCTGCACTGCAGCTTGAATTATTGTATCAGTGACCAGGGAATTTTACTAAGGATACCACCGGCACTTGTGCGTCGTGTCTTAATTTATCCGCGCCGCCCAAATCATAAAGCTCCAGCACGAAAGCTGCGGCCACTACCTCACCTTTAAGGCGGCGCACTAATTTAACCATGGCCTCAACAGTGCCGCCGGTAGCTAAGAGATCATCGAGCACCAGCACGCGCTCTCCGGGCTTGACCGCATCGACATTGATCTGCAGCAGATCAGTGCCGTACTCCAGGGCATAGGACTCCGATAAGGTCTCACGGGGCAGCTTGCCTGGTTTGCGCACCAGCACTAAGCCGCAGTGCAGGCGATCGGCCAGGGGTGCGCCGAAAACGAAGCCGCGCGCTTCCGCGCAGACCACCTTGTCAATGTTGTCGTCTTTGAAGATCTGCTCTAATAAGTCGATGCTTAACCTGAAGGCATCTGCATCCTCGCATAAGGAAGTAACGTCCCTGAATAAAATGCCCGGCTTGGGGAAGTCCGGCACTGACTTGATGCTCTCTTGCAGCTTGGCAGCTTTTTCCTTAAAATCAGGGATCTGGGCGAGATTTAACATCATGCTCTCCACGTTAGAATTTACGCACAAAACAGCGCAAATATAGAAATTAAGGCTAAAAGTGTCAATACTTAAGCGCACAAAAACCGCAGCTTCATTCCCATTAAATCCGCGCCCGCACGGCGTGCTCTTTGACTTGGACGGCACCCTGCTTGATACCGCGCCCGATCTCATCGCCGCCTGCAATGCGACGCTGACCCATTTTGGGTTTAAAGCGGCCGATCCGGAGCTGATTCGCACTAAAGTGACCTCCGGGATGCGCGCTATGATGCGCCTTGGTATTCCGGAGGCGGAGCACGACCTGAAGCTGGCCTCCCTGATCGAAGGGGAAATGCGCGATTTTTTTGCAGAGTATTACACGTCGCATATCTGCGTCTACACCAAGCCCTTTGCCGGCATGCCCGAGCTGATTGAAAAGCTGCATCAAGCCGGCATTAAATGCGCCGTGGTGACCAATAAGTACTGCAGCATGGCCCTGGAGCTTTTGGGCGGCTTTGCCTTTAATCAGGATCTCGACCTGCTGCTGGGCGGGGACAGCTGCGCGCACGGCAAACCGCACCCCGAGCCCCTGCTCACGGCCTGCCGCCAGTTAGGCCTTAAGCCGGCGGACACCCTCTACATCGGCGATCATTTAAATGACATTGAGGCGGCGCGCCATGCCGGCTGCATCAGCTGCACCGCGCTGTGGGGCTACGGAGCGGTGGAATGCGGCGATCCCTTTGCCTGGCAGAGCGATTATTACGTCGATACGCCTGCGGATCTGACGCAGCTGATCTTAGGCTGAGACTTCAAAGCCGTCATTTACGATGAGATTTACGCATAAATTTACGCGCAAACAAATATGATTAAAATTGCCCATTTTTTTACGTATAATTAAGGCAGAAAAATAGGAAGGGAGGCGCGAAGTATGCAAGAATCAAGGACAACCGAGTTTAAAGAAGCTGTCAGCCATACCTTTTTAAAAACTGTAAGTGCCTATGCAAATTATGCGGGCGGAGTAATTTATTTTGGCATTGATGACAATGGTAATGTAAAAGGATTACCTGATACAAAACAAGCTTGCTTGGATATAGAAAACAAGATTAATGACAGTATTAAACCGCAGCCTGATTACAAGCTGGAAGTGCAGAATAATGATCGCACTATCAAGCTTACAGTTAAAAGCGGAACGCAAAAACCTTATTTATATAAGGCAAAAGCCTACAAACGTAATGATACATCAACTATCGAGGTAGACAGTCTGGAATTAACCAGACTGGTATTGGCAGGAAAGAATATCAGATTTGAAGAATTGCCTTGTGCGGATCAGGAGCTGAGCTTTGAGATCCTCAGCCAAAAATTAAAGGACCACATTGCGCTTAAAAATTTTAATCAGGATACCTTAAGAACTCTGAGCCTTTATAACGACAGCACTGGCTATAATAATGCGGCCGGACTATTAGCCGATAAAAATCATTTTCCCGGCATTGATCTGGTTAAATTTGGTGAAAACATCAGTGTCATTAATCGGCGCGAAACATTCTCTAACATATCGATATTATCTGTATTTGATAAAGTATTAGAAGTCTACAAAGATTATTATCAATACGAAATAATCAAAGACGTCGAGAGAAAAAAAATAGAAAGAATTCCTGAGGATGCATTCAGAGATGCTGTTTCCAATGCCCTGATTCATAGAACATGGGATGTAGATGCCTGTATTAAAGTATCCATGTTTGATGACCGTATAGAGATTCTTTCTCCAGGCGGATTACCTCCAGGAATATCCGAATCTGAGTATTTAGATTGCAATATTTCAATTTTAAGAAATAGAAATCTGGCCAACGTATTTTACAGATTAGATTTTGTCGAAATATTTGGTACAGGTATTACCCGCATAAAAGAATTATATACAGAGGGATTACAACAACCTGAATTTGCAATATTTGAAAACAGTATCAAGATAGTACTCCCTATTTTTGAGCGGGACCTGAATTTAGAAAATGATGAACTGAGTGTATATCGCGTTTTGAGTCCTGCGACCCTTCAATCTATCAGTGACATTGCGCCTAATTTGCCTTTTAGCAGATCCAAGACTGCAAAGCTGCTGCAAAATCTGAGCCAAATAGGCGTAGTGGAAATTACCGGACGCGGCCGTGGAACTAAATACCGCTTAAATCCTTTTTACGCTCGCGATAAAAAATAAGGAGCACATATTGCTGACCAATGTATTGTTCGTCTGCCACGGCAACATCTGCAGATCGCCGATGGCTGAATTTGTATTTAAAGATATGGTCGAAAAGGCCGGTCTGAGCAGCGCTTTCAATATCTCCTCGGCGGCGGTGTCCACGGAGGAAGTAGACAATCCGGTCTATCCGCCGGCAAAAGCGCAGCTCTCCGCGCACGGCATCAGCTGTCAGGGCAAGCGCGCCCGGCAGATGACCGCTGCGGATTTAGAGCATAACGATCTGATTTTAGTAATGGATAACAGCAACTTAGCTTATATGAGCCGGCGCTTCGGCACGCTGCCTGACAAGGTCAAACTGCTCTCCGCCTATACCGTCGATCCGCACCATGAAATTGCCGATCCGTGGTACAGCGGCAACTTTGCTCTCGCGTACGCTGAGATTGTGGATGGCTGTCAGGCCCTGCTGAAGGCTTTAACCTAACGGCAGATCTGTGATTTAGATGAGGAGCTCCTCCGCCAGATCGGCGGAGGAAGGCATGAGGGCTGGGGCTTAATTACAGGCCCAGCTCTTTTAACATAAAGGTCTTTAAAGCAGCGTAATCCGGCTTGAGCTCGGTCTTGACGGCAGGCAGCAGGGCGCGGTCAGCCAGAGCCTTGGGCAGCGGCAGATCGATACCTAAGGTGCTGTCCACAGTTTCCTTGAACTTGGCCGGATGTGCAGTGCCCAGGAAGATGCCGGTCTCCCCCTCCTTTAAGTGATCGCTTAACACCTGATAGGCGATGGCGGCGTGCGGCTCGAGCACATAGCCGGTCTTTTTATACAGTGCCTGCATTGACGCCCTGGTCTCATCATCAGTCAGCGAGCCGCAGTCAAAGTCGCTCAGCTGCCAGCGCTGCATCTTGACTAAAGCCTCAACGCGCGGCCAATTGTTCGGGCGGGAAATATCCATGGCATTGGACAGCGTCGGAATAGTCGCGTGCGGATCCCACGAGCCGGAGGCTAAATAACGCGGCACGGTGTCATTGGCATTGCAGGAGATCATAAAGCGCGACTTGAGTCCCAAAGCCTTGGCAATTAAGCCTGCGGTGATGTTGCCGAAATTGCCGCAGGGTACTGAGAACACCAAGCGCTCGCGCTGCTCCGGGGTCAGCTGCGCGGCGGCTTCAAAGTAGTAGCACACTTGAGCGAGCAGACGCGAAATATTGATGGAATTGGCGGAGTTCAGCCCCACCTGCGCACGGAACTGACTGTCATCAAAAGCCTGCTTGACTAAGTCCTGGCACTCATCGAAGGTGCCGTCTACCTCCACCGCGCGGATGTTGCCGCCCAAGGTGGCGATAAGCTTTTCCTGCAGCGCGGAGATCTTGCCCTTAGGATAGAGGACCACCACGTCAATGCCCGGCTGTCCGTAGAAGGCATCAGCCACGGCCGCGCCGGTATCGCCGGAGGTGGCAGTTAAAATGGTCAAATGCCCGTCGCCGCGCACTGCGCTCAGCACGCGGGCCATGAAGCGCGCGCCGAAGTCCTTAAAAGCCAAGGTAGGACCGTGGAACAGCTCTAAGGCGTAGATGTCAGCATCAGCCTTGACGAGCGGAGCCGGGAACACAAAGGCGGACTTCACAATGTCCTCTAAGGTCGGAATTTCATCGCCGATTAAGTGACGCAGAATTTTGCCGCTGCGCTCTACTAAGGGCAGCTTTAAAAGCTCCTCGATATTATCCAGCGGCTCTAACTTATCCATAAAGAACAGGCCCTGATTATGGCCGATACCGAGCTTTACCGCTTCAGCAAAGCTCACCTGCTGCGTCTTTTCCTTTAAATTAAACAGCTGCATTTTTATTCCTCAATTTGCTCTGCGCGCGCGCCTTCTTCATCGACGGCGCAGACATGACAGAAACCATCCTCATTGGCAATGAAATTGCGCTCCAGCCACTCCTTCATATCATAAGCCGCTTCTTTATCGGTGAAGATCGAGAAGATGGAGGAGCCGGAGCCGGAAATCCCGGTAGCCAGGGCCTGCCGCGCTTTACCGTACTCGCGCGCCAGATCAAAGTTCGGAATGAGCTGCGCCCGATACGGCTCGGCGATGACATCGGTCAGGCAGGCAGCCGCCAGCTGCTCATTGCCGGTGTGGCAGGCATGCACAAAGGCCGCCAAATGCCGCCCGAAGGTGATGACGTCCTGGCGGCGGTACTGCGCCGGCAGAATTGAGCGCGCGGCCGCCGTGGACACCTTAATGCCGGGGAAGCAGGAGACCCAGTACCAATTTTTGAACACGTTGAGGCGCTCGGAGATCACGCCGTTCTCGCCGATGATCAGCTGCAGGCCGCCGAAATAGCACGGCGCTACATTGTCGTAATGAATGGAGCCTGAGATCTTGCCCTCAAGCTTTCCCATCAGCTCCAAGCAGCCGTCCTGCCCTAAAGCGTTCTGATGAATGGCATCCAAGGCTGTGACCGCCGCCACCACCGAGGAGGCGGAAGACCCCAGGCCGGAGCATACCGGCAGATTCTTCTCCAGCTGCATCTCAATATTGAGCGCCTTGAGGCCGCGAGCGGCCAGTGCCTGCTGATAGAGCACGTAAGCATCATAGACGATGTTTCTGCGCGGATCGGCCGGCAGCTTGTGCGCATAGCGCCCGGACACTGCGACCTGACAGCCCGGGACTGCGCTCTCGCGCACGGTGACGAAGTCGCCTAAGGGTGCGCCGTTTAAGGGTTTGAAAGCCACTCCGAGGAGGTCAAAGCCTACGGAAAGATTGGCGGCCGAAGCCGGAGCATAAGCACGGTATGCAGCAGTCATCTCTTACCCCTCTCGAGTCCAGTTCTGCAGACGGAGCACATCAGAGAGCACGCCGGCGGCGGTCACCGCGGTGCCGGCACCGTAGCCTCTGATCACTAAAGGTATGGGTTTGTAGTAGGCGGTGGTGAAGGCCAGCGCATTTTCGCCGCCGCGCACCTTAAAGAGCGGATCGTGCGGGCCTACGGCCTCGACGCGGCAGCTGCAGCGGCCGTTCTTAATAGAGGCCACATAGCGCAGCACCTTTCCTTCAGCTTTGGCGGCCGCTGCCTGCTGATTGAAGAGCTCGTCAGCCTTAGACAGCGACTCCAGCACTTCCTCAGCGTTCTGACCGCGCAGGAACTCAGCGGGCACCGGGCTCTGCACTTCAACGTCACAGAGATCGAGATCATATCCGCACTCACGGGCGAGGATCAAAAGCTTGCGGGCCACATCAGTGCCCTCTAAATCATCGCGCGGATTGGGCTCGGCATACCCCTTGGCGCAGGCGTCGCGGGTAGCCTCAGACAGCGACATGCCGTCCTCCACCAGCCCGAAGATATAGGATAAGGTGCCGGACATAATGCCGGAGAACTCGATAAGCTCATCGCCGGCGGCCAGCAGATTCTGCAGAGTGTTGATCACCGGCAGACCAGCGCCCACATTGGCCTCATAGAGGAACTTGCGGTGATTGACGCGCGCGGCGCGGCGCAGTCCGCGGTAATACTCCATGGTGCCGGTATTGGCCTTCTTATTAGGGGTCACCACATGGAAGCCCGCCTGCATCAGCTCAATATAGGACAGCGATAAGCGCTCATCAGAGGTGCAGTCCACAAACACCGGATTAACCAGGTGCGAATCTTCAATCAGCTGCTTGGCCCGCTGAATGGTAAACGGCCGGCAGGCATCAGCATCCGCGCTGAGCAGAGTCTGATACTGATCTAAGGGCAGCCCGTTGGGGTTGGTGATGAAGTTCTTAGTGTTGGCAATACCCACTACACGGATCTCAATGCCCTGCTTTAATTTCAGCACTTCCTGCTGCTTGGCGATCTGCCGAAGGAGCTCTGCCCCCACGCCGCCGACGCCGACTAACAGCACGTCTAAAATCTGCTTGGCGCTGAAGAAGGTCATGTGACAGATGGCAATGGCCTCAGCTACCTTGCTCTCGTCGATCACCGCCGAAATGGAGCGCTCGGAGGATCCCTGCGCAATGGCGTTGACGTTAATATTGGCCTGGGCTAAGGCGCGGAAGAACTTGCCGGAGGTGCCGCGCATAGTGCGCATGCCGTCGCCTACCACCGAGATCACCGCCTTTTTATCGATGATCTCAATGGGATCGAGCAGTCCCTCGCGCAGCTCCAGCAGGAACTCCTCTTCAATAGCCCGGCGCGCGCGCTGCGCATCCTGGGTATGGATGCAGAAGGTAATGGAATACTCCGAGGAGGACTGCGTGATCAGCACGATGGAGATCTTAGCCTGCGAGACCGCGGTAAAGAGGCGGCCGGCCATGCCGACCATGCCCTTCATGCCGGGGCCCTGCACATTGACTAAGGAGATATTCTTTAAATCGGAAATGCCCTTGATGGGGATGGAGCGATCGGTCTCCTCGGCAATCAGGGTGCCCTCACCCTGCGGATTTAAGGTGTTCTTGATAAGGCATGGAATATGGAACTGGGCAATCGGAGCAATAGTGCGCGGATGGAGCACCTTAGCGCCGAAATAGGACAGCTCCATGGCCTCTTTATAGGACATGCGCTTTAAGAGCACCGCATCGGGCACCGAGCGCGGATCGCAGCTGTAGACGCCGTCCACATCGGTCCAAATCTCGCAGCACTCAGCATCAGCCGCAGCCGCCAGGCAGGCGGCGGAATAATCAGATCCGTTGCGGCCTAACAGCACTAAATCACCGTTGGCATTGCCGCCGCAGAAGCCGGCCATTAAGGTAATCGCGCCGGGCTCCCTGGCAATCATGGCGTAGCGGCGGCGTGATTCTTCAATATTGACTGAAGACTCCAGGATGCCGCCTTCGGCAGCGAGCACCATCACCGGATCAATGACGCGCACGGGCCAGCCCATGGCCTTGAGCAGTTCCGCCATCACGGCAATGGAGAAGGTCTCGCCGCGGCTTTCAATAAAAGCCTCAACCAGCTCCGGACACTGACCTAATAAGGAAATGCCCTGCACGCGGCGGGCAATCAGGTCCATGGTGGTATTGAACTCATGGGTGACGGCCTGCCCATCAAAATCCGGATACTTTAAGGCCAAAGTATTGATTAAAGGCTCGACAATCCTGCGAATGGAGGCATATTCCTGAGCACCGTCACCTCCCTGTACAGCGCTTTTTACTAAGGCGACTAACAGATTGGTAATTTTGGCAGGAGCGGAGAGAACTAAGGCAGTTTCGGTCTGTTTGGCCGTACTTACGGCAATATCAGCCACATTGATGAAGCGCTCGGCATTGGCCACTGAAGTGCCGCCGAATTTCAATACGCGCATAAAAGCTCCTTTGACAGCTTTATCTCTTGTTGCTCTGATCCCGCGGACAGCGCGCGGCGCGTGCCGGCAGCAGGAGGAAAGCGGAATCTTCTAATTTTTGCTGCTGCATTTATAAGTTGGATAAGGGCATAGTTTAGCAAAATTGTGCGCAGGATCGCACCGCTTCTTTGACAGTTTCTGCCCCCTCCTTCAAATAACCCATTGATTTATAAATCCATACCCTGTCCAGTCCGTCC
>CALXNX010000008.1 GCA_944389865.1 uncultured Succinivibrionaceae bacterium | reverse complement strand
CCATCCGGGCCGGCTGCAGCGGCAGGCGGCTGACGACGTTTTTCAAACGTCTGCCTTCAGGGGGCAGTGAAATATTCTAAATTTTTACTGCTCAAAGCCGGATACTGCTGAAAATTACTTCCTTTAACCCACAGCGCAAAGCGGGCGGCAGCCCGCGGCCCGAGCAGAGAGTATTTATGCCCCTGAAAATTCTGCACACCTCCGATCTGCATTTAGGCAAAAGCCTGTACGGCGTCAGCCGCAAAGACGAATTTGAGCGCATGCTGGCCTTTATCTTAGAAACTGTCAGGCGCGAAGAAATCCAAGTGCTGCTCATTGCAGGCGACATCTTTGATACCTCAATGCCGCCGATTGAGGCGCAGGCGCAGTACTACGGCTTTTTACAGAAGCTGGGCTCCACTCCTGTAGAGCATACGGTGATCATCGCCGGCAATCATGACTCACCCAGCTTTTTAAATGCCCCGCGCGCCTTAGTAGAAACGCTCTGCAAAGCCAGGATCTGCGTGCAGATTGACAGGGATCACCCTGAAAAAGAGGTCTTAGAGCTCAAGGGAGCGGACAATGAACCTTATCTTTTAGTCTGCGCTGTCCCCTACATCCGCGAGCGCGACATCCGCGATTTTAATCTCAATGAAAACGAGACTGCGCGCAATCAGGCCTACAGCGAGGCCGTGGCCGCCCACATTCAGCTGGTCGAGGCTGCTGCCTTTGCCCGGCAGGCAGAGCTTCAAGCGGCCTTAGGCCGAACGGTTCCCGTAGTCACCATGGCCCATCTCTTTACCGCCGGGGGCATTAAGGCGGAGGATGACGGCGTGCGTGATCTCTTTGTGGGTAATTTAGGTCATATCGATGCCGCAGCCTTTGATCCGCGCTGCGCCTACACCGCTTTAGGCCATCTGCATATACCGCAGCAGGCCGCCGGCAGCCCCTGGATCCAGTACTCCGGCACCCCGCTGCAGATGGGCTTTGGCGAAAAGGAAGATCAGCATTTAATTGTGCTGACGCTCGATGCCGCACCTGACGGAACGCAGCAGCGCAGCCTGAAATACATTCCTATGCCGCACTTTAAGGCGCTGCGGCAGATCCGCGGCAGTGCAGCTGACATTACAGCTGAGCTTACCGCCCTGCGGCAGAGCGCACAGGCCGTGCTGGCTGAGATCATTGTCACCGGGGCTGAAGATCCGGGATCCCTGGAGCACAGCATTCACAGGCTTACTGCAGGCACGGCCATTGAAATCGTGCGCATTAAGGACGAGCGGCGCGATATCGCAGGCCTTACCAGTACCGAAATGCAGACCGCAGCGGCCGCCGATTTAGATGAAGAAACCGTCTTTTTAAAGCGCCTTGAGCGTGAGCCCGATCTCTGCCCGGACAAAAAGCAGGAGCTCCTTGAGACCTACCATGAGATGCGCCGCTTAATGACCGAGGAAGCCGAGAGCTGGGAGAAGATCTGATGAAAATCTTAAAGATCCTGTTTGCCAACTTAAACTCGCTGCGCGGGGAGTTTGCCATTGATCTCACGGCGCCGGCCTTTGTGCAGAACGGCATCTTTGCTATCACCGGCCCTACCGGAGCCGGCAAATCCACCATCCTGGACGCCGTCTGCCTAGCGCTTTACTCCAAGACCCCGCGCCAGAATGACGTGGGCGGCAATAATGAGATCATGTCCCGCACCGCCGGATCCTGCCGCGCCCAAGTGTTCTTCACCGCCGGCGGTCAGTATTATCTGGCCTCCTTTGAGCAGCACCGCGCGCGCAATAAAGCCGGCGGCGCGCTGCAGAATAAAACGCATAAGCTGCTTAAGGCGACCGCCGATCTGCAGCCGGGGGCGGAAATTGACAGCGGACGCAGCGTGCCGGCGCGGGTGGCGGAGATCACCGGACTTGATTTTGATAAATTCACCAAGGCTATACTGCTCTCCCAAGGCAATTTCGCCAGCTTCTTAAAAGCCGATCCCAATCAGCGCGCGGAACTTTTGGAAAAGCTCACCGGCACAACACTGTACTCCCGGATCTCATCCTTTGTCTTTGCCAAAAATAAAGAGGCCCAGGATGAGCTCGCTAAGGCTCGGACCGGCCTTGAGGCCATCGAGCTGATGGATGAAGAGACCGAGCGGGCCAAACAGGACGAACTTGCCTCCTTAGAAGAGCAGGCGCAGCAGCTGGCCGCAGCGCAGACTGAAGTGAGCGCACTGCTGCAGCGCCAGCAGGAGCTGCAGCAGCTCCATACTGCCGTCACAGAGCTTAAAGCGGCGCAGCTTGAGCAGCAGCAGGCGATACAGAACTTTGCGCCGCAGGCACAGCTGCTGGAAAAAGCCGCCCAGGCCGCGCCCTTAAAGCCGCTGCTCGAGCAGTTAACCGCCCTCACGCAGGAGCAGACCTCCCAGCTGCAGGACCTTAAGCGCCTTACTGATAAAGAAGCTGAGCTGCAGCAGGATCTGCAGAGCAATACGCAGAAGAGCGCGCAGGCGGCAGCTGATCTTGCCCGGGCGGATGCTGCCGTACAGGACTTTCAAAAGATCGCTCCGCAGATCTTTGCTTTAGATGAAGCGCTCTCCAGCGCCCGTGAGGAGCTCACAGCGCAGCAGGAGCAGGCTCAGAGGACGGAGCAGGAGCTCAAGCAGGCGCAGGCTGAATTTATTCAGGCCGAAAAACAGGCGGAAAAAGCCGCACACGCGGCCTTTAAATGCCAGAACTATTTAAACGTGCATGCATCTAACGCTGAACTCTTTGAGCGCAACGCCCGCACCCGCGCGCAGCTCGAGCAGCTGAGCTCAAAGATCGAGGACTTAGGGCGCAGTGAGGAAAACCTTGCGGATCTCACGCAGCAGCGCACACTGCAGCAGAAGGATCTGACGAAGCTTCTGAAAAAACAGACGGCGGCCCAAAATGCGCTGACGCAGGCCCAGCAGGCGCGCACTCAGGCGGCGGAGGCTGCAGCAGCCCTGCTGCAGGGGCGCGCTATTGCAGAGCTGCGCGCAGCACGCGACTTCTGCACCGAAGTCCTACCGGCGCTGCAGCGCTTAACTGAGCTTAAGAATAAGGCCGACGAACTTAAACAGGCGCAGGAGCAGACCGCACAGAATCAAGCTGATGCTGCAGCCAGGAAAGATGAGGCCGTAAAACAGCTGGAGATCTTAGAGCGCGAGCTTAAGAGCGCCGTGCAGGCGCGCGACAGTCAGCAGCAGATCTATACCCTAAAGCAGAAAGTGATAAGCCTGAATGAGCAGCGCCGGCAGCTGACCGACGGGCAGCCTTGTCCTTTGTGCGGCAGTCTGCATCATCCCTACAGTTTAAGTGCAGATCTGCAGTGGTCCGATGCCGATGAGCAGGAGCTTAAAAAACGCCAGGCCTTAGTGCAGGATCTGGAGAGGCGCCAGCGCGCCTTAGAACTTGCCCGCGAGCGTGCCCAGACCGAGCTTGCCCATCAGGCAGCCCAAACGCAGCAGTTAAGCGCAGATCTCAGTGCGCTGATGCAGGAGCTGACGGAGCAGGAGGCAGCCGTACAGGGCTTATCCCAGGGCCTCTCCGACGCCAGCGTGCTGAACGCTTATAACCTGACGCCCGACAGCTTCACGGGCGCTGCTGCAGATACGGCTGCAGCCGTGCGCAGGGCTAAAATGGATTTAACCTCGCTGATAAGCAGGGCTGAGGACCTAAACCAGACTGCACAGAGCTCAGCACAGCAGGAGCAGAGCGCACTGCAGAGCCTGCATGATCTGGAGGTCAAGGTCAGCGCCGCCCGCACCGCGCTTGATCTGGCGGTCAAGGGTGAGGACGCGCAGCGCCTGCAGGTAAGCGCTGAGCACCAAGCGATTTTCACCGCCATCAGCGATCAGGCCGTAGCGCTTGCCATGACGGTGCATCTTGCCCCCCAGCCCACAGCTGCCGATTACGCGGTGCCGTTAAACGAGCTCACGCAGGGGCTGCAGCATTTTGAGCACTTAGCTGAGGAGTATAAGCAGCACAGCAGTAAACTCATTACTTTAAAAGAAGAGCAGGGGGCCGCAGAGAACAAGCGCAGTCAGGCCAAGCTCCAGCAGCAGCATGCTGAGGCTGCCGTGACTAAAGCCCATGCCCAGTGCGATAAGCTGAGGCAGCAGGAGGCCACACTGCAGCAGGAGCGCACGGCCTTGTGCGCCGCTCCGGATGCGCAGATCTATCTGCAGTCCTTGAGCGCAGCCGCAGCCGGCGCCCGCACTGCCTGCGAACAGCTCAAACAGCTGGAGACGCAGCTGCGCGAGCAGATCGCCGATATCAGCGGCAAGCAGTCCGCCGCCCAGCGCCAGCTGGACAGCACGGTGAAAAAGCTCACGGAGGCTCAGGCCGGTCTGACGCAGGAACTGACCGCGCACGGCTTTGCCTCGACCGAGGAGCTGCAGCAAATCCTCGACGTTCCTGCAGATGATCTGCAGGCGCTGCAGCAGGAGCAGGAACAGCTCCAGCGCCAGAGTATTGAGCTTGCCGCTGCGCTGCAGGAAAAGACCGACGCTGCCCACAAGCTCAGCCAGACCCTGCAGGGAAAGCCGCCGCTCAGTCAAACGCAGGAGCAGTTGGAACATCTTAAAAAGCAGCTCACTGCCCTTGCTGAGCACAAAGGCGAGCTGACTCATGAACTGGCCGTGCAGGCGCAGAATAAAGCCCGCAGGCAGCAGGAACTGGCCAGGATCACCGCTTTAGAGCAGCGGGCGCAGCGTTACGGGAGCCTGAATCATTTAATCGGATCAGCTGACGGCAAGACCTATCGGCGCTTCGTTCAGACTATTTCCCTTGAGATCCTGACCGTCGCGGCCAATCAGCAGTTAGCCCGCCTGACCGATCGCTACCAGCTGGTGCGCTGCGAGAGTCCCGATGAGCGCCGGCAGCTTGATTTAGAGGTTATCGATTTATACCAATTCAGCGTCCGCAGACCTACCTCTAATCTCTCAGGCGGCGAGACTTTCCTGGTAAGCCTGGCTCTGGCCCTGGGGCTGTCCAAAATGGCCAGCGCTGCCGTGCAGGTCAATTCGCTCTTCTTAGATGAGGGCTTTGGATCTCTGGATGACGAGGCCTTGGACGGGGCGCTCAATACCCTGGCGGCGCTGCAGCGCGAAGGCAAGCTTATCGGCGTGATTTCGCATATCGATAAGGTCAAGGATCGCATCGCCGCACAGATTGAAGTCCGCCGTCTGAGCGGCGGCTTTTCCACCATCAGCGGCGCAGGTTGCAGCGCCCGGCCCGGGGAGGATTAGATCCCGTATAATGACGTCTGTAATCCGCATTTACAGTGAGATGGAGGAAGAATTATGACTGAGTGCACTGCTGCTGAAGATAAAAAGATCATTACGCCCTACGACATCCTGCTGTCCCTGTGCGACAGCGTCAGCTACGTGATGTCGGCTGCCGCCCATCATGAGTTCAGATACGCACCGATGGTGCAGAAGATCTCCCGCACCACCCTGCGTCCGGATATCGGCACCTTTGTGCTGTTTACCGGCACTTTCTCGGGCATGGTGGTGATCAATTTCCCCAAGGAAGCGGCGATGGAAATTTATCGCGGCTATATGCTCTCCATGGGGATGGATGAGAAAGATCTGGCCTTAAATCACACCTCCGATGAGGTAGCCAACAGCTTAGGCGAGCTGATGAATCAGATCTTAGGCAACTTCACCTCCAAGATCAGCGCCAACCTGCACTCGCGCATTGAGCAGAGCCAGCCTAAAATGCTGGCCCTGCCCCATGAAGTGCAGATCTCCATCAACATGGCGCTGGATAATCCGCAGGTTTCGCGCATTACCTTTAAGACCGAAGAGAACAATGTGTTCTACTTAGAGTTCACCATGGACGACACTACCTTCACGCCTGTAGGCGAAATGACCGCCCATGAGGAAATTTCGCCGGACGATATTCTGGCAGAAGTGCTGGGCAGCAAATAAAACAGCACCGCAGCAAATTCCCGCCCCGGCAGCAGGCCGAGGCTTTAACCGCAGGAGCAGGCATGACCGATCAGCTTTTGGATTTTACGCGCACCCATTTTGTCACCTCAGCCCCGGATATCACCAAACTGCCGCCGGATGCCGGCATGGAAATCGCCTTTGCCGGGCGTTCCAATTCCGGCAAGAGTTCGTCCTTAAACGCGCTGTGCGGACAGAATAATTTAGCTAAGACCTCCAGTACCCCTGGCCGCACCCGCCTTATTAATTTATTTGAGGTCGCCCCGGGCCGCTGCCTTGTCGATCTGCCGGGCTACGGATACGCCAAGGTCTCAGAGAGCATGAAGCGCGAATGGCAGAAGGCGCTGAGTGAATATCTGCAGAAGCGCAGGGCGCTGCGCGGCATCGTGATCACCATGGATATCCGTCATCCTTTAAAAGATCTGGATCGCATGATCATCGACTGGTCCATAGGAGCCAATCTGCCGGCTTTAATCCTGCTGACCAAGTGCGACAAATTAGGCGTACAGGCCCGCCGCGAGGCGGCCAAAGAGGTCAAGCTGCAGTTAAGTGAGTTCGGCGGCTCCTTTACCATCATTCCTTTTTCCGCTCTGCGCAAAATCGGCATCGCCGAGGCCCGCGCAGTGCTGAACAATTGGTTCCAGACCTTAGCTCCTGACGCCGCCCCGGCGGCTGATGCTTAAGCTGTAAGACGTTTTTAATTTGGAGAGCACTATGGCCGCTCAAGGCACTTTATTTATCGTCTCCGCACCGAGCGGAGCCGGCAAATCATCCTTAATTACTGCGCTGTTAAAGCGCTTTAACTACGACGATAAGCTGCGTCTGTCCATCTCCCACACCACCCGCGATATGCGCCCGGGCGAGGAGAACGGCAAAAGCTATTATTTCGTCACTAATGAAGAATTTGAGGCTTTAATTGCCCGCCAGGCTTTCTTTGAGTACGCAAAAGTCTTTGGTCATTATTACGGCACCTCGCGCGAGATCATCGACCAGTGGCTGGCGGAAGGACGCGATGTACTCCTTGATATTGACTGGCAGGGCGCGCGCAGCATCCGCGCGCAGGCTCCCGATGCCGTGGGGATCTTTATTCTCCCGCCCTCGCTTACTGAGCTGCGCTCACGCCTGGAGCGCCGCGGCCGCGACAGCGCTGCCGATATCGACTCGCGCATGGATAAAGCGCAGCGCGAGATCTCGCACTATAACGAGTACGACTACATCTTAGTCAATGACGTCTTTGATGAGACTCTGCTCAATCTGCGCTCCATCATCCTGGCCAAACGCCAGGAGCGCGCCCGTCAGGAGCAAGCGCAGCGGGAACTGATCGCTGAGCTCCTGCCCAGCGGTTCTGTGCAGGACTAAACCTTCAGCTCAGCATCGAGGGCGCAGCACACGCGGTTGCGCCCGCCGGCCTTGGCGGTATACAGCGCTTTATCGGCGCGGCGCACGGCGCTGTCCAGACTTTCCTGTACATGCGACTGCGCGAGGCCGAAGCTCATGGTAATGCGCAGTTCCTTGTTATAAAAAGGAATAACCATGTCGCTGATCTGCTTTCTAAATTCCTCGCACACGGCCGCTGCCGTTTCTTTTTTCGCCAGCAGCAGGATCACGAATTCCTCTCCGCCCCAGCGGCACACGTACAGATGCTCATTGGTATAGCTGAGTAAAAAGCGGCTGACTGAAGTTAAGACCAGATCGCCCGCCTCATGGCCGTAACTGTCGTTAATGCGCTTGAAAAAATCGATATCGCATATGGCCGTGCAGTACTCGGCATGTTCCTGCATAAAATGCCTGTCAAGCTTTAATTCCTGGAATTTCTCCTTAAAGCCGGTGCGATTGTACAGGCCGGTCAGACCGTCATGATTGGCAGCAGAGTGCAGACCGGAGTTGAGCTTATTTAAGCGCTCAAACTCCAGCTGGAAGGAATGCGCAAACACCGTACAGGCAAAGACAAACAGACTGAAGCTGCCCAATGCATTGATGATGGTAAAGAAGATCTCGGTTACATTGCTGATCATCCGGTGGGGCTTTAAAATGTACTCCAGGAACTCATCGATGACCAAATAAGATCCCACGCCGATAAAGCAGGCGCCGACCATAAAGGCATGACAGAACGCCCGGCTGTGATCGGTGGCGTAGACATAATTGCTTACTAAGATCATCGACATTAAATAGAGCTGTACCGCACAGTCATCGCCTATGGCATGAGCGGTGAGCGCCGACTGCACGATAATAAGCGCCAGCCCGATCATATAAAAGCTGACAAAATTTTTGACTGAGGCCTTAAAAGCGGCATAAGTATAAAAGCCGATGTGAGCTGCGTAGGCAAAATAGAAAAACACCCGCACCTGCAGGCCCAGAGACATCAGGAGCACCAGATTGGCAAGTCCAATCACGGCCGTGCCGCCGTAAATCAGCCGCAGCTGTTTATCCACGTGCAGCGCTGCCGGCAGGGCCGAACGCCGCTCGCACAGGGATAAAACCCAAGTCTGCAGATTTTTAAGAGCTGCCTTGATCACGCCGAAAAATTCTCATCCTGAAATTCAATAACTGCACTTGGTATTTTAAGCCTGGGAATGCGCTTTAACACGGACTTGACGCAAATCTGCAGTCGAACGCACAGTGCGGTGCAGACGGTCACAAGCTGCGCTCTTGGGTTATAATAAGTGTAAACTCAGCGTTTTTTACTCCCGCCCGCGCTACCCAGCAGTTTTGCGGCCAGATTGCGGTAAAATATGGGACTTCTTTTTACAGGGTTATTTTTTCCTATTCTTGAGGTTTTAATTAATGGCTAGAGTTACTGTGGAAGACGCCGTAGCTAAGATCGGCAACCGCTTTGATTTAGTGCTCATCGCGGCCCGCCGCGCCCGGCAGATTTCCGTCAACGGCAGCAAGCCCCTGGTGGATGAAGAGAATGATAAGCCCACCGTGATCGCCCTGCGTGAGATTGAAGAAGGGCTCTTAACTGAGGAGTTCTTAGACAAGCAGGATCACAAAGAGCTGGCTGACTCCCGCCTGCAGCCGCAGGACAGCGAGTTTGCTCCCATTGACGGCGCAGAGATGTTCGCCTAAAACAGGGACACGCCTATGGCTGAGGACAGCTGGACTTCCGTCAAACCCGCCGGGGCGCCGCATATCGCCGCCGTTAAGGCCGAGCCGCATCAGGCTCCGCCGGCACCTGCAAGCGTGCTGTCCTCTCCCAATTACCCGATCTACCAGCCCCTGCGCGAGCTGTGCTGCTCCTATTTGGAGCCGGATCAAATTCCCCTTATCGACAAAGCTTTCTATACCGCCGATCGTGCCCATGACGGACAGAAGCGCGCTTCCGGCGAACCGTATATTATCCACCCTGTGGCCGTAGCCACCATCATCGCGCAGATGCATTTGGACACCGAAAGCATCGAAGCTGCCCTGCTTCATGATGTCGTCGAGGACACCTTTATTACGCAGGAAGATATCGAGCGCGATTTCGGCCATGCCGTAATGGAACTGGTCAACGGCGTTACTAAGCTCGATAAGCTGCGCTTTCATGACTACCGTGAGGCGCAGGCGGAAAACTTCCGCAAGATGATTTTAGCGATGACGCGCGATATCCGCGTCATCTTAATTAAGCTGGCCGACCGTACCCACAATATGCGCACCCTGGGCAATCTGCGCCCGGATAAGCGCAAACGCATTGCCCGCGAAACCCTGGACGTTTTTGCCCCGATTGCCAATCGCTTAGGCATCTCGGATATTAAGGTGGAGCTTGAAGAGCTGGGCCTTGCCGCCCTCTACCCGCTGCGCTACCGCGTGCTGAAGTCTGCGGTAATTAAAGCACGCAACAATCGCAAGGAAGTGGTCAATACCATTTTAGAGGCGATTAAAAAACGCCTGCAGGAAGTCCATATTCCGGCGCGCGTCTTAGGCCGCGAGAAGCGCATCTATTCCATCTATATGAAGATGGTCAATAAAGAGCTGCAGTTCCGCGAGATCATGGATATGTACGGCTTTCGCATCGTGGTGCAGGATGTCGATACCTGTTACCGCGTCTTAGGCCAGATGCATAATCTGTTCAAGCCCAAGCCCGGACTCTTCAAAGACTACATCGCCATCCCTAAGATCAACGGCTATCAGTCGCTGCATACCTCCTTAGTAGGCCCGCACGGCGTGCCGATTGAAATTCAGATCCGCACTGAATTTATGGATCAGATGTCCGCCCGCGGCGTGGCAGCCCATTGGTCCTATAAAGAATACGGCTCTGAGCCGGCTTCCACCGCCGCGCAGAAGAACGCGCAGCGCTGGATGAAGAACATTATCGATCTGCAGCAGAGCGCCTCAAGCTCCCAGGAATTTATTGAAGGCGTCAAGACTGATCTGTTCCCGGATGCCATCTACGTCTTTACCCCGGAGGGCAAGATTTACGATCTGCCGGCCGGCGCGACCCCGGTTGACTTTGCCTACGCAGTGCACTCAGATATCGGCCAGCACTGCATCGGCGCGCGCGTCAACCACCGCATGTTCCCGCTCTCCCGCGCGCTGCAGTCCGGGCAGACTGTAGAAATTCTGACCGCCCCGAACGCTCAGCCCTCGGCCATGTGGCTGTCCTCGGCAGTGACCTCCAAGGCCCGCTCCAAGATCCGGCAGTACTTAAAGAGTCTGCGTACCCGCGAGTGCGTGCTCATCGGCCGCCGTCTGCTGCAGAATACTTTAAAGATGCGGCTGGACGAGATCCCCAAGGATAAAATCGCAACCGTCTTAAAGGAGTTTAAAGAGCCGGATTTAGATTCGCTCTTTGCCGATATTGCCTTAGGCAACATCCTCACTGTAATTGTGGCGCAGCGCCTGCAGGGCGATAAGCCGGGGGCGGATGAAAAGAAGCTGCCCATCATAGGCACCGGCGGTCTGCCGTTTACCTTTGCGCAGTGCTGTCAGCCAATCCCTGGCGATCACATTATTGCCCACATCACCCCGGGCAAGGGCTTAGTGATCCACAACTACAATTGTTCTAATATTCGTGATCAAGATAAAGAACCGGATAAGTTTTTATCAGTAGAATGGGATCAGTCCGTTACCGCAAATATGGATTTCCAGACTGGTCTGCGCATTGAGCTTGAAAACCGCCAAGGCATCTTGTCTGAAATATCCAATGCCGTGGATTTGGCCGGCTCGCGCATTGAAAGCATCAACTCGGAAATCAAGGATGAAAATACCTACATCATCCGCTTAACCGTAACGGTGCGCGATCGTCTGCATTTGGCCGCCGTAATGCGGCGCATCAAAGCCATTCCCAATGTGCTGAGGATCTTCAGACAGCGTTAAGCTCAGTTCCTGCCCGGCATCCAAGGAGGGCTCATGGCTTACGCTTTCAATTTACTGTCAGAACAAGATCTGCCGGCGCTGCAGCCGGCCATTGAGGACTTCTATCAGCACGGTCTCAAGCAGCACTTGATTGAGCGCGCAGATAATCTGCACCTCAGCGCCTTAGAATTCCGCCCTCCACAGTATGCTGAGACTATCGTCATCATTCCAGGACGAGCTGAAAACGAGCACAAGTACGCTGAGCTCTTCTATACTCTCCGCAAGCTGCCGCTGCGCATCCTGCTGCTCTTCGCCCGCGGCCAGGGCAAATCCTCACGCACCATTCCAGGCAGCCCTAAATGCCACATCGAGGACTTCAATCTCTATCGGCAGGATATCGAGTTTATGCTTGAAAAGCTCGAGGTTAAGGCATACCGCCTGTTAGGCTTTTCCATGGGCGGGCTCATCTCCACCGATCTCTGCGTCAACGGCACCCGCAGACCAGAGCGTCTGGCCCTTGCCGCCCCCTATTTATGGCCGGCTTTTAATCTGCCCGCACCGGTGCTGCGCGCCTTTGTGGGCTTCATGGGATCCATACCGGGGCTTAAGACCAGCTATACCCCTCACGGCAGCGAGTACGCCCGGATCCCCTTTGAGGACAACTATCACTCGCACAGCCGCATCCGCTATGAAATTTACCATGACTATTATGCAGCCCATACGGATGAAGCGCAGGCGGGCCCTACCTACGCCTTTGTGCGCCAGTCCTTAAAGAAGCAGCAGGAGCTCTTTACCAGGAAGTTCGACTTTACTGTGCCGGTGCTGTGCCTCGGGGCCGGGGCTGATCAGGTGGTCTCCACTCCGCACTGTCAGGCCTTTATAGCCCGTCACAGCCGCGACATCGTACCGCCCTTATTCAGCCGCATCACCGGGGCTTATCACGACATCCTCAATGAAAGCGACCAATACCGCAATCCGGCCATGCTGCGCATTCTGCAGTTCCTGACAGCCTGAGAAAAAGGCCGCCTCCGCCGCCCTTTGCCCCCGGATTTGGGCTAAAATTGAGCGGATTTTTCGGAGGCGTCATCATGTCAGATATTGTGGTAGAAGAAGAGCAGCTCATTCCCGTCAACATCATTACCGGCTTTTTAGGCAGCGGCAAAACTACCCTGCTCAATCATTGGGTCAACACACCGGAGTTTAAAGACACTCTGGTGCTCATCAACGAGTTCGGCGATGTCGGACTTGATCACGAGCTGGTGCAGGCTGTGGATGATACGGTGGTGCTGCTGGGCTCCGGCTGCATCTGCTGCACCCTGCAGGGCGAGCTGGTTGATGCGCTGGCCACCAATTTCATTAAAGCCGAGCGCGGCGAAATGCCTGCTTTCAAACGCGTGCTGATTGAAACCACAGGTCTTGCTGACCCTGCCGGCGTGATCGCCACCTTAGGCGGCGATGACTTCTTAATGCAGCATTACCGCTACAACGGCACCATTACCATCTTAGATGCCGAGCATATTCGTGAGCAGTTAAAGAAGCAGTATGAAGCGGTCAAGCAGATTGCCCTGGCCGATCTCATCCTCATCTCCAAGACTGACTTAGTGGACAGCGATGAAATCGACGCTATTGAAGATGCTGCATCACAGATCAACGGCTCGGCAAAGATCTACCCGGTACTGAACGGTCAAATTCGCCCCTCTGTGATCGAGGAGATCGGCCCCTATTGCGAAGACTCGCATCAGAATGTGGACATGGTCAAATCCTGGCTGTCCTTTAAGGACAAGTCCATCGCCTCGCCCATTCGCCCGGCTGCCATTCAGGGTCCGAGCTTAGGTCTGGCCAAGCCCAGGATCATTGCCCACTCCAACATCACTTCCTTCTCCTTAGTGGTCAAAGAGCCGCTGGAGCCTTTAGCGCTCTTAGCTGCCATCTCCCTGGTGCAGCAGCAGTACGGAGACAGCATTCTGCGCATCAAAGGGATCCTTTATCTTGTAGGTCAGGATAAGCCGGTGATCATTCACGGCGTGCAGGGCTCACTCTATCCTTTATCCGAGCTTGACAGCTGGCCTGAAGGCGAGCCGTGCAGCAAGCTGGTCTTCATCGTGCGCGAGAGCGTAAAGGATCAGATTGAGCACATCTTCAAGCAGGCGCTGGAAAATCCGGATCAGGCTTCGCTGGCTTACTATCAGCAGATCATCGATGAGGCCAATTTATCCGGTCAGGCCGATTCGATGTAAGCAGGAGTGCGGGGCTGGAAACGTCCCCAAGCAGGAAAGATAAGATTAGAAGGTTTAAGGGGAGGCCGCAGCCTCCCCCATTAATTTCAGTTCCTGACAGCTTATTCAGCAGCCGGAGCCGGAACTTCAGTGGTCACTTCACCGGAAACAGTGATCTCGACGCGCCGATCCGGAGCATAGCACTTCACTAACTCATTGCCTTTTAAGCCATCGCACTCAGTGCCGGTGACCGGAGAGGTCTCGCCCATACCCTGCACGGACACTAAGGAAGCTGCCGGCACGCCCTGAGCAGTCAGCTCATCAGCCACGGCCTGAGCACGCTTCTCAGAGAGCTTCTGATTATAGGCTTCAGCGCCTAAGCGGTCAGTGTGGCCAGTCACGGTGTACTGAGCGTTCTGGACGTTCTTGGCATTTACTTCGGACACCACGCCGTCCACAGCAGTCTTGCCCTGCTCGGTTAAATCAGAACCGTCAAAGGCAAACAGCGCACCTGCCTCTAAGGCAAAGGTCTGCTCGACATACTGCGGCTCAGGAGCCGGGGCGGGAGCCGGAGCCGGAGCCGGAACCGGCTCGCCGCCGAAGGTGAACTGCAGGCCGACGTAAGCTAAGCCGAAGTCGGACTCAGCACCGGACAGCACGCCGTCGCCGTCGAAGGCATCGAAGTAATAGTCATAGCCCACGCGCATGCCGAAATTGCGGGTGAAGGCCCACTGCAGACCAGCGCCGACCACCGGCAGCAGGCCGTCGTCATTATCGCCGTCATCAGCATCGCCGAAAGCATACATTGCACCGGCGCGCAGATACAGATCTGAGCCGTCAGCAGTCAGCGGATAAGCCAGGCGCAGAGCCAGTTCCGGGCCGTGTACCATGATGTCATTGGAAGCGCCGTCTTCATCTTCGTAGGCAAAGCCGGATAAGCCGGTATAGCCCAGCTCAACGCCCAGCCATGATAAGAAATTGTAGTCAGCATAGATGCCGTAGCCAAAGCCGCTCTTGTCATCCTCGCTGTAAAGGGCATTGCCGTCCATATTGGCGTGAGCCCAGCCGCCGCGCACGCCGATAGTTGCAGTACCCGGAACAGCAGCGTAAGCAGAAGCAGCAGTCAAGCCGGCTAAAGCGGCAGCGACCGATAAAGCTAACAGATTCTTCTTCATCTCATTAACCCCTATAGAAATATGACCGTATGCGGTCCACAGCCTGAAGAGCGTGGTAATAACCAGCATGACTCTTCATGCACTTGTAATCCGATTATAGCGCAGGCATGACAATTAATAATTGATTTTGTCATAAAAGAACGAGTTGAGAAAAATTATCCATCAGGCTGCGAAAAAGCAATTATGAAGTTTCCTTAGAAAGAGCACCGGCATCTACATCTATGATTGAGCCAAATCCAGGATCATTTGACGCAGCCCCCGTTAGATACGCATAATTTTCAGCCGAGTATGCTTTATACAACCTGTTCCGCCTGCATCTCCTGCAGGAGGTCCTTCCAACACAGCATACTGCGCTGAGACAGCATAAAAGATCATCGTGATGCAGCGTGATCTTCAGGCGATTTTGTGATCACATCAGCAAGAGCCGCACGCGCAATGCAGCGCTGAGTTTTATCCCCGCAGAACACTAGCGCAAAGCGGGCCAGAGTGGGCTGCCTGCCGAGCAGCTCCCCATAGTGCCGCTCCTTAATCTGCGTAACCGCTTCCTTAAGCCTTGCGTCCAGCCTGGCCGAATCGCTTGAGGCTTCATATTTATCCTGAAAGTTCTATATCCATTACCCGCTAAACTCTAATTCCATCTCCATATAAACCTCCTCCCTAATTATCCGGGATATCTTACTGACCTCTGTTTAAAAAATTATTCTCCGGTCTATAAATAATGCTTGACTTTTATCGGGTATTAAATTATAATTACAATACCTGAAAGATGCGCGGAGGTGTATTATGGCAAGGCCCAGATCTGACAAAGTGAGGATTAAGACCGTCAGAAACCGTACTAAGAACGGTACGGTCTACGTTTACGAGAGAAAAGTGCGTTATAACCCTGAGAACGGATATGACGACGTCCTCGAAAGCCGCCTCGTGGGCAAAATCCTGCCCGGCTCTGAGGAGATTATCCCCACCCGCGTCTACCGCCGCAGTAACGGCGGCGGTGATGGAGGCCAGCCTCCCGTGCCTCCCTCTGATGGCAGGCAGGAAAATGCGGGAGACGGGAGCGGCTCCGTGCTGGCGGTGAGACGCCACGCCGGTCTCACCGCCCTCCTTGAGTTCGCGGGAAAGGCGACGGGCATTGATGAGGACGTGGGCTATGCCACTGAGGAGAGCCGTGACGGAGAGACACTGCCGCCTAAGGTGGCTGCCCTCCTGCGTGACAGAATCATCTCCCTTGCCAGATTCTGGACCGGCTCCTCGGGCATGGCCGTGAACCACGTCTCTGACTGGCAGCTCACACACGACCTGCCCGCGCAGCTCAGCGAAGAGATCTGCCATGAGCTTACAGAGGAGACAGGGTGCAATGAGCAGATGATTCAGTCCTACTTCAGGAGACGCGCCTCACGGGAACAGAAAGGTGAGTGTATCGCCATCGACAGCACAGCCCATTCCGTGTACTCCGTTTATGAGAACCATCCTGAGGCACGGTTCTCTAAGGGCAATGACAAGGAGGGAAAGGGTTTCCCCGTGGTAAAGCACATCGTGCTCTATTCCATGGGCTCAGGTCAGCCCCTTGCGTTCTCGCAGCAGCCCGGCGACGTGCCCGACGTCATCTCCCTTGTCAACGCCCTTAAGGAGCTTAAGAGTCTGCGCACTAAGAAGCCCATGGCCGTGGCCGACAACGGCTTCTGGAGCATGTCCGCCGGAGCCGAGCTTTTCAGGAACCACATTAAGTTCCTCGTCAGGGTCGCGGCCAGTGACGGGGCATGGTTCCGTGAGCGCATGGATGAGATGCTGCCCCTCCTTGACTCGCCTGAGGCCATCCTCGAAGCCGACCCCGGCATAAGGGGCATATCCCGTCCCGCCGTGCTGGAACTTAATGGAAAGTGGGCCTATAAGACGGCTAACCATGAAAAGGGGGAGAGCTACATCATCAGGCGCCGCGTCTATCTTCACCTCTTCCTCAACGTGCAGAAGAGAGCCGATGAGGAAAACAACCTCGGACGCAGTGCCATGCTGTTAAAGCACGACCTTGAGCAGGGGCGCCTTGACGAACTTAACGACGCCGCCAGACGTCAGGCCCTCAGTCTGTTCACCTTAGGGAGAAAGGGCCGTAACGGCACTTACAGCGTCACCTTTAACGAAGAGGCCTATCACGAAAGACTTAAACGCTGCGGCGTCTTCATGCTCATGACCTCCAGCGCTAAGCTCACCGCCGAAGATGCCCTGCTCACCTACCGTAAGCGCAACCGCCTTGAGTCGTACTTCGAGAGTGAAAGACGCTGCTGTGACGCTTCCCGCGAAAGGGTGTGGGACCGCGACACGGCAAGGGGACGCATGTTCCTGCAGATGACCGCCATGGGCTATACCGAGTTCTTCTACACTAAAATCAGGGAGATTAAGGCCGAAGTGCAGAAGCATCTTGACGCCCTTGATAATCCGAAGAGCGAGGAGGGTAAGCTGCTGACGTCACTGAGATCGTGGCTTGCCAATAAGTCGCTTCAGGAAATCCTCACGTGGTATGACTGCATTGACGTGATCAGATTTACCGATCGCAATACTGACCGCTACGATAAGCTCGTGAAAAAGATCACCACCGAGACTCTGCGCCGCGACGAACTGTTCCTGAGCCTGCTGGGCATGAAGACCGGCGAAAATACAACATAGAATTAGTATATGTATTTAACAGTAAAACGGGGAGCCCTTAGCGGGTACTAAATATCGAACTTTCAGGATTTATACTCGAACACCAGCGTAAGCCGCTTATCCGGCAGATTAAGCACGGTATCAGCCCGTCCGGCTGCGGACATAACCTCAGGCAGCGGATTCAATCCCGCTCCAAAGAGATTGAAGTGTATCAGCGCCCTGACCATGGCCTCGCTTTTGACCGGATAATGCTCGTAAGGCAGCGCGGCGAAGAGCTGATTGAAATAGGCGCGCAGCCTTTCAGGATCGAGACTTGCCAGCACCTCCACCGTATCCCCGATATAGTCTTTGGTGAAGTAGCTGGCCTTATTGAAGAGCCGGCGTGCTGCCAGATTGGCAAAGGCCAGACCGATTTCACGGTTGGGGCAGTCAAGGTACCCCGTGTTGTCAGGATCAAAGGGCCGGCCCAGCGTCAGATACCCTGCCTGAAAGAGCAGCGCGTAGGGGTTGGCCTCAGGATTGACGAGTGAGGAGAGCAGAAACTGATCAGCGCTGACGCAGATCCGTCCGGCTGCAACTTCCGCCAGCAGCTTTTCAAGATCAAGTTTGTCCACGGTCAGCCGGAGCAGTTGCGGCAGCCCCATGCCCTCTTCCTTGCTCCAGTAAGAGTGCAGCTGAGCCCGCTCATTGCCGAAAAACTTCAGCACAGACCAAGTGGAGTAAACGCGCGATTCCGGCTCTCCGGCAAAGGCATAGCCGTCATACCTCTGCGCCATCTCATCGAGCAGAGCCTCAATCTGAGCCTCCGTCACCTCCTCGTCCGAGCAGCCGTACCTGACTGCGGCCGAATAGCGCAGATAATCGGCAAAACAGCGCTTGATTTCCTCCCGCGTATAACCGCAGCAGGAGGCAAAAGACGGCTCCACGGAGATATCCGTAAAGTTGTTGCCCGCCGTGCCCATTCCCAAATCCTGATAACGCGTAATGCCGGTGAAGAAGACACAGCGAAATTTAGATGAATGCTTTTTAACTTTGCCGAACAGTCCCTGCAGCAGAGCGGTTGCCGCCTCCAGCTCCTCAGGCATCTGCAGGCGGGATACTAATGGTGTGTCATATTCATCAACGAGCAGTATCAGCGAATTATCCGCAAGCTGCTTTAACAGCGCCTCAAAGTGGGAGCTGAAATCGCTGAACTCAGTTTGAACTGTAAGACCCAGCTGATCTGCAAATTCCTGCAGTGCAGCATTAAGCTTCTGCTCAAATAACTCAAAGGACTGCGTACACTGCATATTAAGACCGTGAAAATCAAGATGCAGCACGTGGTACTGTCCATCATCCTGCCAAGTCTCCTCGATAGAAAGCCCTTTGAAGTAGGAGTCATGCCCGTCATACGGCTTCACCCCGTGCAGGAAAAGTTCCTCCATGGTGGAGAGCAGCGTGCTTTTCCCAAAGCGCTGGGGACGAGTCAGGATCAGGGGTTTTCCGTCATAAGCCAGATTTGCACGAAGGAGGTCTTATCGACATATACCGCCCCGCAGCGGCGCAGTTCAGAAAATGTCTGATAGGAAGTCGGCAGAGCCTTTTTCAGATCCTTAAAATTCAGCATGAAGCTGTGTCCACAGTCATCTGACTTCAACCGGTCGGTAATCCCATATGCCGGGTCTATATCCCATAAAAGCATTATAACGGATCACGGGACGCTCACTGCTCCTGCAGGCATCAAGGTACGAGTACGCCACTTCAACCCAGCACATACGGATGGACAAAGCTGTCTGAACCAGGGGCCGAACTGCTTAAGGCCCTCGATAAAGACCCGAGTATAATTGTACTGAGAGGTTAAGTTATCAGGAATGGTGCTGGCTGTAAGTCTCGAACTCACGACCCCCTGTTTACAAAACAGGTGCTCTACCAACTGAGCTAAGCCAGCAAGAAGAAAAGCCTGATTATTATAAGTCTGATGCCCTCTTTATACAAGAAGATTCGCATGACCGACCAAAATTTGATTGATGCCCGCGGGCTGCGCTGCCCTGAACCTTTAATGCTGCTTAAAGCCAAAATGCGCCTGCTGCACCCAGGCGACACAGCTGAGCTGTGGTCAGACGATCCGGTATCTGCGCGAGACGTGCCTGCTTACTGCCGTTTTTTAGGCCATGAACTTATCGCCGCCCCTGATCAGGATCACCCCTGCCGCTACATCGTAAAAAAGGGCCTGAAGTAGAGCTGTCTGATGGGGCGCAAAGCCCGTAAAATCAGCCCTCAGCGCCGTTCAATCTGCTAAAATAAGCCATATTTTTTGGTCATCCTTAGTGGATTTTAATGATGTCTAACACTTACGATCTTCAGACCTTTCAAGGTCTGATTTTTACTTTACAGGACTACTGGATGAGACAGGGCTGCATGGTTGCGCAGCCTTTTGATATGGAAGTCGGTGCCGGCACCTCTCATCCCATGACTTTCCTGCGCTCTTTAGGCCCGGAGCCTATCTGCTGCGCCTATGTTCAGCCTTCACGCAGACCTACTGACGGCCGCTACGGCGATAACCCGAACCGTCTGCAGCACTATTATCAGTTCCAGGTGATCTTAAAGCCCTCCCCGGACAATATTCAGGATCTCTACTTAGGCTCCTTAAAAGAGTTAGGTTTTGATCCTACCGTCAACGATATTCGTTTTGTTGAAGACAACTGGGAAAACCCGACTCTGGGCGCTTGGGGCCTGGGCTGGGAAATTTGGCTGAACGGCATGGAAATTTCGCAGTTTACCTATTTCCAGCAGGTCGGCGGTTTAGAGTGCTTCCCGGTAACAGGTGAGCTGACCTACGGCTTAGAGCGCCTTGCCATGTATATTCAGGGCAAGAACTCTATTTACGATTTGGTGTGGGCCAAGACCAAGACAGGCGTGGTGACCTACGGCGACGTGTTCCATCAGAACGAAGTAGAGCAGTCAGCCTACAACTTCGAGTATGCTGATACAGATTTCCTCTTCAAGATGTTCGATCAGATGGAACGCGAGTCAGCTGAATTGCTCAAGCTCGAAAATCCGCTCCCTCTGCCGGCCTATGAACGCGTGCTGAAGGCAGCCCACTGCTTTAACTTATTAGATGCCCGCCATGCTATTTCCGTCACGGAAAGACAGCGCTTCATACTGCGCATCAGAACTTTATCGCGCGCCGTGGCCGAGGCTTATTATCACTCCCGCGAGAAGCTGGGCTTCCCGCTGTGCCGCAGAGCTGAGGAGGCAAAGTAAATGTCTGTGAGCAATTTATTATTAGAATTAGGTACTGAAGAGCTGCCTCCCAAGGCGCTGCGCCGTTTAGCTGAAGCTTTAGCTGCCAACTTTACCGCTGCCCTCAAGAAAGAGAGCCTCTCATTTGAGACCGTTAAATGGTACGCTACCCCGCGCCGCCTAGCCTTATACGTCAAGGCCTTAGCTGATAAGCAGCCTGATCAGATCATCGAGATTAAAGGCCCATCCGTTAAAGCTGCTTTTAATGCTGACGGCACCCCCACCAAAGCAGCGGAAGGCTGGGCTAAGTCCCATGGCATCGATGCCAAGGATGCAGAGATCTTAAAGACCGATAAGGGAGAATGGCTGTACATCAAACAGGACAAACCGGGCACTGCGGCTGCAGCTTTAGTACCGGATATGTTCCGTCAGGCTTTAGCTGCCCTGCCTATCCCTAAGCTGATGCACTGGGGCGATAAGCGTGAAGAGTTCGTGCGTCCAGTCCACACTCTGTGCATGCTGTACGGCGATCAGCTGATCCCCGGAACCATCTTAGGGGTTGAGAGCTCCAAAATCATTCGCGGTCATCGCTTCTTAGGTCAGCAGACAGTGACCATCGATAACGCCGACAGCTATGTTGAGACCCTCCGCTCTCAGGGCGCAGTGATCGCTGATTACGATGAACGCAAAGCCGCCATTAAAGCAAAGGTGGCTGAGCTGGCTGCTTCTGTGGGCGGTGAAGCCGATTTAGACGACGATCTCTTAGAAGAAGTAACATCCTTAGTAGAAAATCCGCACGCCTTCTTAGCATCCTTTGAAGAGCGCTTCCTGCAGGTGCCGGCTGAAGCTCTGGTCTATACCATGAAAGGCGATCAGAAATACTTCCCGATCTACAGCAAAGGCGGCAAGCTCCTGCCCAAGTTTGTGTTCGTCGCCAACATCAATCCGGCTGATCCTTCAACCTTGATCGCCGGTAACGAGCGCGTGGTGCGCCCGCGTCTGACAGACGCTGAGTTCTTCTTCAAAACTGATCGCAAGCACAGCTTAGAATACTTCTATCAGCGCTTAGAGAACATCGTCTATCAGAAGGATATTGGCACCATCGCTTACCGCAGCACCGTAGTGGCTGATACTGCAGCCTATATTGCCTCTTTAATCGGTGCCGACGAGAACCTGTGCCGCCGTGCCGCTCACCTGGCTAAGTGTGATTTAGCCACCACCTTAGTCACCGAGTTCACCGATACCCAGGGCATCATGGGCATGCACTATGCTGAGCTCGACGGCGAAGATCCCGCAGTCTCTAAAGCCATCTTCGAGCAGTATCTGCCCCGCTTTGCCGGTGACGCAATTCCCACTGAGAAGGTACCTATGGCGGTCTCACTGGCTGAGAAAGCCGTCACCTTAACCGGCATTTTCGGCATCAATATGCTGCCTAAGGGTGATAAAGATCCCTACGGTCTGCGCCGCGCTGCAATCGGTTTGATCCGTATTGCTGTTGAGAATGGTCTGAACTTCAGCCTGCGCGACGTTATTGCTAAGTGCGCCGAGGTACTCGGTGACAAGGTCAAGGCTGCCAACACTGTTGATAGCGTCTGTGACTATGTGTTCAATCGCTTAAAGGCCTACTATCAGGATAGAGGCATCGGCGCTGAAATTTTCCAGGCTGTTCTCTCGGTGAAGCCGCAGTCCTTAGTTGACTTCGATCAGCGCGTCAAAGCAGTGCAGAAGTTCAAGCAACTGCCTGAAGCTGAGGACTTAGCGGCTGCCTATAAGCGCGTCAACAACATCCTCTCTAAGGCGGATGTCGTGAGCGGTGATGTGAATGAATCCCTGCTGCAGGAGGCTGCTGAGCAGGCTCTGGTCAAGCACATCCTGACCTTAAAGCCTGAAATAGATTCCTGCTATCAGAGCGGATCATATGAGCAGGCTTTAACCAAGCTGGCTGAACTGCGCGCAGATGTTGACTCCTTCTTTGAGCAAGTGATGGTAAATGCAGAAGATCCCGCTTTGAAGCAAAACCGCTTACTGATCCTAAGCAAACTTGCTGCGATTCTATCCACCACCGCTGACATTTCAGTTCTTTACTAATCGCATATCTGAGAAGCCCTGTGGGGCTTCTCCCCCTCCTTTTGTTCCACGTGGAACACCCCCTCACTTACACAGCTTGAACTCTCAGCTATACAATCAATAGTGCGTTACAAATACGCCCATTCATAATCAACGCACTATTGCTAAACACTATTATAAATATTAGGGACGAAGTAATAATCAGACATGTTAAAAACATGAAAATTAATTCTGCGGCAGTACAAACAGTAGGAGCGCTCTGATTAATTTTCCGTTGCCAGATATGGGTAACTGTTCCACGTGGAACAAATAGAAAAGTTAAATGGGAGAAAACAAAATGAGTAGCGCAGCACATTTATAGCATAGCTAAATATAGGAGATGAGCCAAGTGCCGCGCTGAGAAATAATGCCACAAAAAACATTGTTAGAAAGAGCCAACAATGTATTTATAGGATAGATCAGAAAAGCACTAATGTCCAGAGCAAACACAAATTGAAAATTTAATACGCATCTATATCACTCTATAAGATCGTACTTCTTACCAAATCCAGCTGCAATTTCGTCAAAACTGCGATCCATTTACTGCGCAAAAGAACACTCGCTTTTTTTCATATTAAGTTTGGATTTGTAAATTAAAAAGATAAAGATCATGTCGATTTTAAATTGACAGTCAAAAGTATTATTTATTGCTGAATTGATGCGGTCAAGTCGATTATATTAGACACAAATTTAACTTTAACATCACTGGGGCTAACTTAATATGCCAAAATGAAATGGACACCGTCGCGCCTCACATTAAGCTCGCGAGATTTTTCATTATTTTGATCTATCAGGTTGGACTCAAAAATTGAAGATTGTACTTCTGGTTTTTCTCAACTAAAGTGTAACTCTCGAATGGAGAACATAACTCATCGCATTATCACCTCTCATGTATAACACCGCAGCGTCTCATCACCAGACAGCGCTGAGGGGGCGGAAGCTTTACCAGCTTAGCCTCCCTTTTAGCTTGACGGTCTAACCACGGACTGGAACAAAGCTGAATGCACGAAGATATCAAGACAGAAGAAGAGGCAGTTGTTGGAAAAGAAATCATAACTTAGGACGAAAAATAACGCATGCAGAATCTACGATACCAACAGCAGTGTGGGAATCAAGAAACTTAACAGCCGCAGATCGACGCGGATATTTACTTGGCGCAGACAATAAAAAACCCGGGGAATTTCCCGGGTTCTTTCTGGCTAATCAGCGCTCGCCTAGATGTCGAGCGTGGCCTTTTCAGCGTTTTCTTGAATAAAGGAGCGTCTAATGTCCACTTCTTCACCCATGAGATCGGAGAATAAGCGATCAGCCTCAATGGCATCAGAGATACTGACCTTAAGCAGAGTACGACTGTCAGGATTCATAGTGGTATCTGACAGCTGCTCGGCCGACATCTCGCCCAAACCTTTGTAGCGCTGGATCGATACGCCGCTGAAGCCCTGTTTCATTAAGGTGTTATAGGCCTCATGGAAGTTCTTCACCGGGAAGGTCTTATTGCCCGAGCGCACATAGCCGCCATCTTCCACTAAGTCCCTTACTTCCTCGTTCATTTTGCGCAGCAGATAGAAATCGCTGGAGGCAAAGAAGGCCGGGCTTAATTCAAACTCGTAATCCAAGCCGTGAATATGATGCACAATCACCGGCATGAACACGTTTTCAATGGGATCGAACTTTACTTTAGCGTAGTAATTGACGCCTTCAGTCGGCTGAGACGGCAGGATTTTCACAAAGCCGTCAGCCCAAGCCTTGATCTTATCCTCGGCTTTGAAATCCGCAGTCTGCAGCAGCGGATAGTACATCAGATTTATAACTACGTCCTCAGGCAGCTTGGCAGTCAGATGCGGAAGCGCAGACATCACTTTATTATAGTGATTGAAGAGCTCTTCGAGGGGCACGCCCTGGATCGGCGCTGCTTCCGGATTAACGTACAGCGCTGCATTGTCTAAAGCCAGGGTAGTACGGTACTGCAGAGCTTCCTTATCGCTCTGCACATAGACCTTCTGTTTGCCCTTCTGATAGAGATACAGCGGCGGCTGTGCAATATAGACATAGCCGCGCTCGATAATCTCCGGCATCTGACGATAGAAGAAGGTTAAAAGCAGAATGCGGATGTGCGCGCCATCCACATCAGCATCGGTCATGATGATGACCTTGTGATAGCGGAACTTATCCGGATCGTACTCATCCTTGCCGATGCCGCAGCCTAAGGCGGTAATTAAGGTGCCTACCTGCTGGGACTGCAGCATGCGATCAAAACGGGCCTTCTCCACGTTTAAGATCTTGCCGCGCAGCGGCAGAATAGCCTGAAACTTGGAGTCGCGTCCGCCCTTGGCCGATCCGCCTGCTGAATCACCCTCGACGATAAAGAGTTCGCATAAAGCCGGATCTTTTTCGCGGCAGGTGGCCAGCTTATCAGGCAGCGAGTTGATATCGAGCTTGCCGTTCTTGCGCGACAGATCGCGGGCCTTGCGCATGGCCTCGCGAACGCGCGCGCTTTCGATGATCTTATTGCAGATGGCATCAGCGTCCTGGGGATTTTCCTCCAGGTAATCCTTGAGCTTTTCAGACATTACCTGTGAAACTGCAGTTGAAGCCTCCTGGGAGACCAGCTTATCCTTAGTCTGCGAGGAGAACTTAGGATCCGGCATCTTGACCGATATCACCGCAGTCAGCCCTTCGCGGGCATCATCGCCGGAGGTAGTGATCTTATGCTTCTTAGCGTAGCCCTGCTGCTCTAAGAAAGAGGAGAAGGTGCTGGACAGGGCACGGCGGAAGCCGGTTAAGTGGGTGCCGCCGTCCTTCTGCGGAACGTTATTGGTAAAGCAGAAGATGCTCTCGTTATAGGCATCGGTCCACTGCATCGCCACTTCTACCTGAATGTGACCTTCACAGATCTTGGCACAATGAAATACCTTCTGATTAAGAACATTCTTGCCCTTGTTCAGGTACTTCACAAATTCCAGCATGCCGCCTTCGTGATGGAAGGTGTGGCTGTTGCCGTCGCGTTCGTCAGTAAGCGTGATCTTAAGACCGGAGTTGAGGAAGGAGAGCTCGCGCAGACGCTTCTCTAAATACTTATAGTCAAAAGTGGTATTAGAGAAAATCGACGGCGAGGGCAGGAAGCGCACCTCAGTGCCGGTCAGATCGCTGTCCCCAATCTGTGCTAAAGGCGCGGTGGGATTTCCGCCGTTGAGATAGGTCTGACGCCAGATATGGCCCTGACGCCAAATGGTAAGCACCAGCTTGTCAGACAAGGCGTTTACCACCGAGATGCCCACGCCGTGCAGACCGCCGGATACGGTATAGGAATTGGTGTCAAACTTGCCGCCTGCGTGCAGCACTGTCATGACCACCTCAGCGGCGCTCTTATGCTCCTCCGGGTGCATATCCACCGGAATGCCGCGGCCGTTATCCTTAACGCCCACAGAGCCGTCGGCGTAGATGGTGACATTGATCTCGGTGCAGAAACCGGCTAAGGCTTCATCAATGGAATTATCCACCGCCTCAAAGACCATGTGATGCAGCCCAGATCCGTCATCGGTATCGCCGATGTACATACCCGGGCGCTTGCGCACAGCCTCTAAACCATGCAGCACCTTAATACTGGACGTGCCGTAAGAATTATCTACAGCTGACATGACCACCTCAGAAAACAAATAAAATCGGACAGCTAGACCGGCACCAGCCTGCCTGCTGACAGCGCAATAATCTTTTGCCGGCTCAAATCGCTGAAAAGCAGATCCGGCACAATATTCGTAATAAACACTTGATTGCGGCACTGCTCTAAATGAGTCAGCAGGACTTCCTGCGAGTGCCGATCGAGCTCGGAATTTAAATCATCTATCAGGAAAATGCAGGAGCGGCCCGTCTGCGCCTTCAATAAGAGACTCTGCGCCATCCGCATGGCGCATACTAACAGCTTTAATTGCCCGCGCGACAGCATCGCCCCGGCTGCAAGCGCGTTGCTTTTTACCTTCAGATCAGCCCGGTGACAACCTTGAGAAGTATAGCCTAAAACCCGGTCTTTTTCAAGGCTGGAAGCCAGCGCAGAGCGCATGGAATCGCCATTTTCGCAGCCTGAAGACAGCTCAAAGGAGAGCTTAAAATCAGGCAGAAAATCACCCGTAATTGTCTGCAGCGCTTCATCCAGCGCAGCGATGTAATTCTGCCTTAACTGAGTAATTTGCAGAGACAGTTCACAGAGCATATCGTCCCATACCGCAAAATGATCTGCAGGCGCATTAGTCTTGAGTAAAGCATTGCGCTGCTTTAATACCTTTACGTACTGTGCATAGAGCTGCTTATAAGAGCTTTCAGCATAATAGACGCCCCAGTCCATAAAGTGCCGGCGCAGCTCCGGTCCGCCGGTTAAAAGTTCAATCCCCTGTGGGTGGATCACCTGCACGCAGATATGCGCCACCAGCTCCGAGAGTGCAGTAATCGGCTCCCCATTGACTTTAATCTTCAGATCCTGGGCTTTGCGGCCGCGGCTGATGCCGATAGAGGACGCAAATGGCACGTCTTCCTCCTCGCGCACCTGAGCAAAGATGTTAAAAGCCGGCTTGCCGTGCGTAATCAAATAATGGATATTGGAGCTGCGAAAAGAGCGGGCTAAGGCCAGATACGAAATGGCTTCTAAAATTGAGGTCTTACCGGCGCCATTGCTGCCGGTAATTAAATTAAAAGCAGGACCAGGAGCAAAATCAATCAGCTCCAGATTGCGGAAATTTTGAATCAGAAGACGCTGCAGCAGCATCAGGATCGGCAGCCGCCGCCCGCAGGCAGCGGCTCAAACTTAAACTACCACGCGGCTGATAATATAGGTGGTCTTGACATCTGCATCCGCCGTAATAGGCTGCAGCTGCACGCAGATCACCGGATTGGGGAACATGAAGTTTACCTCTTCGCTGTCCATGGCCGTCAGCACCTCGTTGACGTAGGCGGCGTTCAGAGTGACATCGAGTTCCTGGCCCTGATAGTTAATCGGCATCTGCGAGGTGGCAACTTCGTGCTCACTGTTCTCAGCGCGCAGGTTCAAAAAGCCCGGGGTAAAGAGCAGGTTCACGCCGTTAACGCGCTTTGACGACAAGACTGACACCTTGGAGATTTCAGACTTGAGCATGGCGCGGCTGACCGGCACCACAGAACCGATCTCGCGAGGCAGTACCCCGCGCATATTAGGCGGATTGCTCACCACCAAAAGCTTGGATGAAAGCTTATAGCCGTTGCAGGAGGTGGAGAAATTGTTCTTGGTGAACTGCAGCTCAATATTCTCGCCGCCCTGATCTAAGATCTTGTAGAGCTCAGCTACGCTGGGGCGCGGCAGAATCACATCAAAGAGCTCGCCTTCAGGGAGCGGAGTCTCCACAGTAGTCTCTGCCATAGCCAAACGGTGACCGTCAGAGCCGAAAGCAGTTAAGCAGTCATCCTTAATATCGATGCGCATGCCGCGCAGATAATCGCGAAAATCATCTGGAGAAATGCAGAAGATCACGGCATCGATCAGCTTCTTAAGCTTGCCCTGATTGACAGTAAAGCTCTGCATCACGGCCTCTTTCTGGGGATCAAAATTAGGGAAGCCTTCAGTAGAGCGGGTTCTGATCTTAAAGGTAGTCTGTCCGGTCTTCACGACGAGATCAGTATCATCCTCAGAATCCTGATCGCAGACAAAGCTCACTAAAGCGGCATTAGGCAGCTTAGAGAGCGAATCGCGCAGCTTATTGGCGGCCACTAAGATCTCGCCTTCAGACACCGCTGCCACCTCCACACTGTAGGACAGCTCTATGCGATAATTGGTGCCTCTTATAGTCAAGGTATTGTCTTTTACTGCCAGAACTACATTCTGGGAAAGATCTTCATTACCTGAGGCGCTGCTGGCGAGCGAGCAAACGTTCTGCAGGGGCTTAATGAATGAAGCCAGCGGTGCTGTAAATTCCATAATGCTCTTCCTTAATATTTCAGCCGTCCGCTTATGCGCAGACCGCAGTTTGGTTCATTGTACCGCAAACTTTGCTAATCATTCTTCAGTGACAGCTTAAGACGATGATAGCGCGACCCCAGCTCCGGATCACTCTCGCGCCGGCGGTTAATGCGCCCGATAGCCTCATGCACCGAGCTGTGATCCTTATTGAAGGCGCGCCCGATTTCAGCCAGCGAGGTAGTCGGGATCAAGTCGCGGATCAGGGCCATGGCCATGGAGCGGGCCGTAGAAACATCCTTCTTGCGGGAGGCTCCTTCCATCTGCGCCACCTGAATTTCAAATTCCTTGGAAACGCGATCCTTAATCGAGTCGATAGAGAGCACCTGATTGGAAGCGTTGACTAAATTGGCCAGGATGCGCACCGCATCTTCGTACGTGAGCTTATTGGCCAGATTGTACTGGGTATAGAGGGTCTTAATGGCACCCTCTATTTCGCGCACGTTCGAGCGGATGTGCGTGGCAATATAGTTGGAGATGTGATCGCCGAAATCAATGCCCATCTCATTGCACTTCTTCAAAATAATGGCCTTGCGGGTTTCCACTGACGGCGGGATCACCTCGCAGCATACGCCCGAGCCGAAGCGCGAGGTTAAGCGCGCCGAGAATCCCTTTAAGTTGCCCGGGGCCACATCCGAGGCCAGAATAAGCTGACGATTAGGCCGGTCGATAAAGTCGGCAATGATTTCAAAGAAGGCATCGCGGGACTTGGGACCCTTAATGAAATTCTGGATATCATCAACGATGAAGACATTGTTATTGGTGTACAGATCCTGGAAATGCACCGACTCGCCGTCAGTTCCGCGGGCCTTGCTGCCGATCTTCGCGGTTGATTCCACATAATGGCGAATGAACTCTTCAGCGCGGATGTAAATCAAGGACACATTAGGATGCTCGGCGCGAATGCGGTTGGCAATAGCAAAGAGCAGATGCGTCTTACCCAGTCCCGAGCCGCCGTAAATATAGAAAGGATTGAAATTGTTATTGCAGGGATTGGCTGCCACGCTCATGGCAGTCGCTACCAGCATTTGATTGTCCGGATCAGTAACGTAGTTTTCAAAAGTCTTATTGGGGTTAATCGGGTCATAGCGCATAAAGCTGGGCAGCAGACTGCGCGGGGCTGCTGCAGGAGACATCTGCAGTGGCTGCTGCTGGGCCATCTGCTGCGGCATGCCCTGCGCTACCATACCGGGCTGAAAGCTGCCGTAAGGACTCATCTGCTGGGCATACTGCGGCATCTGCTGATACTGCGGGATACCGCTGTAAGGCTGGCCCTGCGGCGGGCAGAACTGCGGCTGCATCTGCGGGTAAGGCTGAGGATTGACCGGCTGCTGCGGCTGCGCAGCAGCCGGCTGAGCGGCCTGAGACTGAGGCTGCGCTGCAGCGGTACGGCGGCTGCGGCCTGAATTAACGGTTCCAGACGCAGCTGCAGCGGCGGCAGTGCGCTTGGTTCTGCGCAGACTCTGAGCATGCGGCTGATCATTCGACGGCTGCATTGGCGCCTGCTGCTGCGGCATTGACTGCTGAGCAGGATGCATCTGAGGCTGCAGCGGAGTTCCCGGCGTATTCTGCGCTGCAGCTGCGGTATTGCCCACCTCGACGGATAAGCCTAAATCCGAGCGGCTGACTAAATGGCAGATCTCCTCAAAAAGATCGGCCGCATCCATAACGAAAAACTTATAGATATACAGGGAGCTGCATAAAAAACGCACCTGGGTGGGCTCTAACACGAGCGTTACTTGGGTCTCATACAGGCGCAAAATAGCCTGCCGGCTTTGATCCGGGCAGGCGTCAGCGACGTTCTCAATGGCTTGATGCCAGAGCTGAAAAAAATCCATTTAAAGGAGGCCCTTATTGTTTTTTTGATGTGAAAAGAGGCTTAATTAAACCTGACTATTTTAGCACAGCTCAAAGCTTGACCTCATTAAGATTGCTGGGTTAGAATACATGGCTTTACAGCGGTGTGCAGAACTCTGCTCTTTTGTGCTGTGCATAGAAAACTGAGCTCTGACCTGCCTTAATTGTTGATTAACCGTTAAACAAACCGCGTTTTTACGAGGATTTAGACAAATGAAACGTACTTTTCAGCCTAACGTTTTAAAGCGTAAGCGCACCCACGGCTTCCGCGTGCGTATGCGCACCGCCGACGGCCGCAAAGTGTTATCCCGCCGTCGTGCCAAGGGCCGCAAGCGCTTAACCACCGTTAATGACTAATAACACATTTCCCCGTCAAGGGCGGCTGCTCTCGACTGAGGAATTTGATGCGGTATTTAAAAATCCCGTCCGCGCCGGCGCACCCGGCATGCTGATCCTGGCTAAAAGGAATCAGCTGCAGAGGCCGCGGCTCGGACTGGTAGTACCGAAAAAAGTTTTAAAACGTGCTGTCTGGCGCAATCGAGTTAAACGCTTGGTGCGCGAAGCTTTCAGGCAGCATCAGGATTTCCTGCCTGCAGCTGATCTGGTGTTTATCGCCAAACCGGGCATAGGTGAGATCAGTAATCAAGACCTTTTTGCAGCATTAACGCGAATATGGAACAGCATCTCTCGCCGGCTTCGCACTCAGCAGTCTTAATGATCCGCGCCTATCAGAAAATATTAAGCCCGCTGTTAGGCCAGCACTGCCGTTTTTACCCCAGCTGCTCGCAGTACACCTTAGAAGCCATTCAGGAATGGGGGCTTGCTAAGGGCATGTTTTTAGGAGCCAGGCGCATCTGCCGCTGTCATCCGCTGAATCCCGGCGGAATCGATCCGGTGCCGTTAAATCCGCAGCGAAAACACTAGCAGCACTGCGCCGCTCCCTGGTTATTAGATTTGCCATGGAATATTAATCCTATGGAACAGCAGAGAAACATATTATTTATTCTTTTTCTGATCCTGAGCCTGTTTATTTTCTGGGCGTGGGAAAATGATCAGATAGTGGAAACCCGCCGCGCTGAAGCTGCAGCCCAGCAGGCAGAAGTGATGAATACTACTGCCGCAGCGGAAAGTTCCATCGGCAAGCTCATTACCTTAAAGAGCGATAAGCTGCTCTTAACTTTAGATTTAAACGGGGGCGACATCGTAGACGCAAAGCTGCTGCAGGTAATGCAGGAGCAGGGCGGCACCGAGCCTTTCCACCTCTTAATGGAAGAGCCTAATTTCGTCTACGTCGCCCAGAGCGGCTTGGCCGGCCGTGACGGTCCGGACTCCAAAGCCCGCCCGACCTACGAAAGCTCAGCGACCGCTTACGATCTGCAGGAAGGTCAGGACAGCGTCAGCGCAGTCTTAACTTATAAGGCTGACGGCGTCACCTACACCAAGACCTACACCTTAAACCGCGGCAGCTATGTAGTGGACGTTAATACCGAGGTGAACAATCAGAGCGGCCGCGATTTATCCATGGCTTTCTACGGTCAATTAAAGCAGACCGTTGATGTCGAGGCGCAGTCCAACGCCGGAGCCTTCGGCTTTGTGGCCGGCGCCTACCGCGGAACTGCCTACTCCTCGCAGGATGAGCGCTATCAGAAGCACACCTTTGAGGATTTAGTGGAATTGGCCTCTGAGCATCAGAATTTAAGCGTCCCGACCGCCAAGGGATGGGCTGCCATGATTCAGCACTATTTCGTCTCTGCATGGATCGGCGGCGATACTAAAAATGTGATTTACTCCAATTCCGCTGATAACGGCCGCGACGCCATCATTGGTCTGCGCACTGAGCCTGAAGTCATTGCCGACGGCAGCTCCCATGACTTCAGCGCCCGCATGTGGATTGGTCCTAAGAATCAGGATCAGATGGAAGTTGTCGCTGAGAACTTAGACCTCACCGTGGACTACGGCTGGCTGTGGTTTATTTCCATCCCGCTGTTCAAGATCATGGAGTTCATCCACAGCTTCGTTGGCAACTGGGGCTTCTCCATCATTATTCTGACCTTAGTAGTCCGCTCGGTGCTGTTCCCGCTGACCAAGGCCCAGTACACCTCCATGGCCAAGATGCGTCTGCTCACTCCGAAGATGCAGGAGCTGCGTGAGCGCTATAAGGATGACCGCCAAAAGCTGGGGCAGGAGACCATGCGCCTCTACAAGACCGAGAAGGTCAATCCCTTAGGCGGCTGCTTCCCGCTGCTGATTCAGATGCCGATCTTCATCGCCCTGTACTGGACGCTGATGGAATCTACCGAGCTGCGTCATGCGCCGTTCATCCTCTGGATCACCGACCTGTCGGTACATGATCCGTACTTCGTCACCCCGATCCTGTACGGCATCACCATGTTCTTTATCCAGAAGATGTCGCCCAACCCGATCAACGATCCGGTGCAGCGCAAGGTCTTCATGGCCATGCCGCTGGTGTTCACCTTCATGTTCTGCACCTTCCCGGCAGGCTTAACTCTGTACTGGGTGATTTCCAACTGCTTCACCATTCTGCAGCAGTTCATCATCTACCGTTCGCTGGAAAAGCGCGGTCTGCAGGTAAGAGAGCCTAAGTCCCCTAAGAAGGCTTAACATGGCAGATACTATTGCCGCCATTGCCACCGCGTCCGGGCGCGGCGGCGTGGCCATCGTCAGGGTCTCAGGCAGTGAGGCCCTGCGTGCTTTAAGCGCCCTTACCAATCTGCAGCATCCTGAACCGCGGCGTGCCTATTTCCGTACCTTTTCCGACTCCGCCGGCCCCTTAGATGAAGGCGTAGTGCTGTACTTTAAAGCCCCGCACTCCTACACCGGCGAAGATGTGGTCGAATTTCAGGGCCATGCCGGCGCTGCAGCACCTCAGCGGGTGCTTAAAGCCGTACTGCAGGTACCGGGCATACGGATGGCAGAGCCAGGCGAGTTCACTAAACGCGCCTTTTTAAACGGCAAGATGGATCTCACTGCCGCTGAAGCTGTAGAAGATTTAATCTCCGCCGGATCCGAAACTGCAGCTAAAGCGGCCCTCTCCTCACTTGAAGGCGAATTTGCACGCCGTCTGAACGCAATTACCGATAGACTCACCGATTTTCGCGTACATCTGGAGGCCTGCCTTGATTTTCCGGAGGAGCATGAGGACTTCTTTGACTCCGGAACGGCTGAAGCGCAGCTTGACGCCCTGATCTCTGACGGTCAGACTGCCCTGCTGCGCGCACAGCAGGGGGTTAAGCTCACTGAAGGCGCGCGCTTAGTGCTCGCCGGTGCGCCTAACGCCGGCAAATCGAGCCTGCTCAATGCGCTGGCTGGAGCTGATAAAGCCATAGTCACCAATATCCCGGGCACTACCCGCGACGTACTGACGGTCAATATCGAGATTGCCGGCATTCCGGCGGTCATTACCGATACCGCCGGCCTGCGCGATAACCCCAGCGACGAGATTGAAGCCATCGGCATCAAGCGCGCTGTCGCTGAGCTGAAAAAAGCCGACTTAGTCCTCCTGATGGTCGATCGCACCGGGGATCCGGCCCAGGCGGCTGACTCCCTGACGCAGGTCAAGGCGCAGCTGGGAGAGGGCATGCAGATCCTGCTGGTCGTATCCAAGGCTGACTTAAGCCCTAATCCGGCGATGCTGCAGCTCTTAGAGGATCCTGAATTTGCAGCCCTTCCGCGCCTTGATATCTCGGTGAAGACCGAGGACGGCTTAGCCCCCTTAAACAGCCGGCTCAAAGAGGCCTTAGGCATCATGCCGATTGAAGGCGTGTACAGCGCACGCAGACGGCATACCGAAGCTTTAGAGCAGTGCCTTGAGGCCGCAGCGCGCGCTAAAGCGCAGCTTCAAGATGGGGACTTGGTGCTGTGCGCGCGAGAGATCACCATTGCGGCCGAACATTTAGGCGCCATCACGGGCAAAATCACCTCAGACGATATCTTAGGAAAGATCTTCTCTACCTTCTGCATCGGTAAATAAGCCGCGCCGCTAGCGCGGCTCTTAAGTCCATACCGAGAGAGCATATTCACCAGCTGCTGAACTGCAATCCTGCTTTATTACAGTTTTGCTTTATTCGAGCTTTAAAATACAAAGCCGCATATTGCGCCAGCAGCAAGAGCTCATTGAAAATATTCGCCTGCCGGTCATTACCTTCCCGGCTAATCCGGTAATCCGGCACATATTTTTCACTCAGCGCTGCAGGCAGCAGCACAGCTTTTCTCACAGAAAGCCAGACCGATCTTGATAACCTTGTGCAGACTGCCATACCGAGCAGCATAGCCTTTTTCGTCAATCTGCTGCAGCGCCGTCTGCGCCAAAGACTGCAGTCTGGCTGGATTTTTAGTCCATTTGCACTCAATAACCAGCACATTATTGGTCTGCAGCTGTTTGATGATAATATCAGCACGGCCTAAGCCTGACTCTTTATTTGAATAAGTAAGGTATCTTTTATCTCCGGCCCACATTCCTAGAACAAGGGCATGATAAAAATCCTCGCGATAATCAAAGTAACTGATAGTTGCAGCCAAAATATCAGAGATCACGGCGGCAATTTTATCTGCATTACCATCCCAAAAAGACTGATGCAGAGATGACAGCCCTAACTTGCTAATCCTTTGCTGATAGACGCTGTCGAGCATCTTCACAAAGATATTTTTAATCTCAGTATTAGGAAAAATCAGCCTGACCTTAATTTTATTATGGTCTAGGAAACTCTCTAATTTTGTGAGATAGCCGGTAAAATAAAGCAGCATCCAGAAGTTATTGCAGTCTGTATGGAGGGTGATGTAAGTAAGATCTTCGGCATAATCAGCAAGTACGCTCTCGCCTTTAAACAAGGCCTCCAAGTCAGGAGCCAGCTCTTCATAATAATCTGCAATAAATTTATTGATAAGTGCCGGCGAGCCGGTATTAACCCAATATTCTTTTGGCAGCAGATTTGGATTAGTGCGGTGATCTTCCAGATACGACAGCACATCCCACGGACAGTAGATGCGTGTATTTTCGCCAAAGATATAACCGTCATACCAGTGCTCTAACAAAGGACTATGATCGGGTATGCCGAATTGCTGCAGCAGCTGCTGTACCTCAGAATGAGTAAAACCGCAGCAGTCAGCAAAAGTATTGTCAAAAACCGTGCAGCAGCGAAAATTATTAAGTCCGGTAAATAAACTTTCTTTGGAAAGCCGCAGGCAGCCGGTAAGCAGCGCAAAGCACAGCTCTTGATTATCTTTCAGGCAGCCTAAAAAGGATACCAGGAAGCTGGTCATATCCTCATAAAAGCCGTTCTGGTAAGCGGAGGTCACCGGTACATCATACTCATCAATCAGCACAATGACTTTTTTGCCATAGAACTTATGCCGCGCGGTGATCCAATATTTAAGAGCCAGTTTCAGCAAATTTTTCAGCATTCTGCTGTTTGCTGCCGTCTTAAAACTCTGCATCATGGCAAAATATTCACCTAAAGTAGGATCCCCATGCAGCGCCTGCACTGCCGGATCATTCATAAGCAGCTGCACCATAACTCCGTAGAGGCTGAACAAACAATCATCAAATGATTGATCTTTCATTTCCTTAAAGCTGAGCATAATAACCGGATACTGCTGCTGCCACGCGGCGCATAGCTCCTGGTATTGGGAAATCTTCAGATCGGAAAACAGCTCACGGTTATCCTCATCAATAGCAAAAAAGGCCTGGAGTGTGGACATCAGCAGCGACTTTCCGAAGCGGCGAGGTCTAGTCAGAAGCGTAACCGGCGGCGCTTTGCCGCTTTTTTTGGTTTCGTCCGGGTTAAGCCGCAGCAGCTGAGCTATAAACTCAGTTTTATCGACATACACGAAGTGACCGCGCCGTATAGCGCTGAAGGTCGAGTCTCCCAAAGATGTCTCCGGCATTGGCTGATCCTCCTGTACGGCAAAATCAAGTTACTGTTCCTGATCACAGTTTGATCTGGGAACTCGGTTTTCCACGAACACTATCTAAACTGCTGTGAACCGCGTCAGGCTTTAAAACGGCCTTAACCTCGCTCAAGGCCGAGCCTTTATGCCCTTGAATCTCGTGCAGCTCGGGCTCAAAGTCCGGCAGCTCCTCCCCGCCCAGAATATCCAAGGCCGGCGCACGCAGCGCATAGCGCTGGGCATTGGCTTCCACTACCGTCACCGAGCAGTTCTTATGCGGCTTGTTTTTGCGCAGCTGAGAGAAGCTCTGATTGCGGCACAGCACCATTAAGGTCATGATGATGCCGCCGTGGCAGGCTGCGAGGATCTTGGCATCCGACGGCAAATCGGCATGGCGCTGCATGGTCAGGTCAATAAACTGGAGCACGCGCGCGGCCACTTGATAGAGCGACTCGCCGCCTTCCGGTGCAGCGTAGCGCTCCGGATGGAATAAAAAGTTATACAGCGGATGCTCCGGATGTTTGGCCACCATGGCTTTAGCGCCTTCCTCGTGCCCAAAAGAAATCTCTTTTAAAAGCGGCTCGGGGGTCACAATGAGGCCGGATCCAGTGGTAATGATCTCCGCCGTGCGCATGGCCCTGCCCAGCGGACTGGCGTAGGCCGCAGCAAAATGCACTTTGCTTAAGATCTCATGGGCCTGCTGCGCCTGCGCGATGCCATTGTCATTGAGCGGGATATCCGTCTGTCCCTGGAATTGGCCGTTCAAGTTCCAGTCGGTCTGACCATGGCGCACAAAATAGATAAACATACACTCCACCTTAAGCCTTAAAGATACGGAAATTTTACCGCATTGCGGCTGACGGCGGGAAAAGATAAAGCAGTGTGCAAAGACAAAAGCCCCCGCAGGGCAGCGGGGGTTGAGAAAGGGCAAGCGCTGAATTAGACGCGCTTCTTGAACTCGTTAGTGCGGGTATCGATTTCGATACGATCGCCGATGTTGACGAAATCCGGGACCTGGATCTCATAGCCGGTACCGGCTAAGCGGGCAGGCTTGGTAACCTTGCCGGAGGTATCGCCGCGCACGGCAGGCTCGGTGTACTCTACCTCACGCACAATGGAGATCGGCAGCTCAACGGAAATGGCCTTGCCGTTGTAGAAGGTCACCTGGCAGACATCTTCCATGCCGTCCACTAAGTAGTTCAGCACGTCGCCTAAGTTGTCCTTCTCGACATCGTACTGATTGAACTCTTCGTCCATGAACACGTACAGCGGATCATTGAAGTAGGAATAGGTGCAGTCCTTGTGCTCTAAGATCACGTCCTCTAAACGATCATCAGCGCGGAACACCGTCTCAGTACCGGCCTCGGAGAGGAGGTTCTTCAGCTTCATTTTGACCACAGCAGCATTACGGCCGGACTTGTTGTACTCCGCCTTCTGCACCACCATAGGGTTGCCATTGAGCATAATCACGTTGCCGGCACGAATTTCTTGAGCTAACTTCATTAAAATTCACCTAAAATTGACTAAGAGAGGCGTCAGAAATGACGCAGATGTAAGATCTAACCGCTTATTTTACCAGATCAAAGACCTAAAATCTCAGCTTTAACGCCCATGTGCAGCGGATGGAATAGCCCGGCGCAGGGGCCGGGTCTGAAGGGATATGACGAATAGATCTGCTTACTTATAGAGCGCTGCCGCTAAGGCATCGACGCCCTCAGCCCCCGGCAGCTGCGGGTAAGCTTCCTGCAGGGCCCCGCTGAAGGCCGCAGCGGTGCTGCAGTGCTCAAGCAGGCGCTGCATGGTATGAAGATAACCGATCTTGAACTGCAGATCCGCAGGCGAAGCCATACCGCCGTGGCTGCCGATAAAGAGCACTGCCCCGGACTCCTGCGCCGCCTGCGCCTGCTTTAATTCCTCTTCAACTGCCTGACGCGAGGAGATCTGCAGCACATTGGCATGCATCTGCACCGGAGTCCAGTGAGTGAGGAGCACCTGCCCGCCGATTAAGATGCTCGCACCCGGGAAATCTGTGTCTGCACCATGGCTTAAGACAAACTCCACGCCCGCCAGGGGTTGCGGCTCATTGAAAGGCAGAATCTCAAAGTCAGTATCCGACATGTCGGCCATGGCGTCGCCGAAGCTTTGCTTAAAGCCCTGCATCATGGCCGCATAAACTCCCTCAGCCATAAACTGACCCATGCCCTCAGGGGCCAGCCGCGGATCTGCGCCGCTGCCTCCTAAATGATAATCAGTAAGGTGAGCGGCGACCGGCTTGCCGAGCTCCTGCACGTACGCATCAAACTCCTGCACATTGGCCTTAAAGAGCGGCTCTTCCAGAGTCACCAGCTCATCAGATCCTTCCACGATATAGGAAGTATCGGCCATGACGTCGCCGGAGTTATAGACATGCAGCTTGAAGCCGTCAAAATCCACGGTCTGCACATCACCTGCGGCTGCCGCCTGCACTGCCGCTGCCGCAACTACGCCTAAAACCAAGTTCTGTACCTTCATGATGACCTCCGCAATAAAGGTGTTTTATTAACTGACGCTCAGCATAATCGGTACATAACTTATTGACAATACAGCACTTTTTTTGTAAGCAACTAACCAAATGGTAAGTTTTGCGCAACGGCGGGATTTTCAGACCTCTATCTTTTTTAAAATAAATTCAGACAGGCTCTGCGCTAAATTAGGCAGGGCAAAAAGATAGCACTGGAAACACCCGCACCACTGCTGCCAAGCAACTTCAAAATCATCTAATTTTACCTGCGGGCAGGCGCCGTGCTGATTGTAGTAAAGCTGCAGCTGATCGATCAGCGCCCCAAGCTTTGGATCGGCCAATCCCTTTTCCTTAAACAGATCCATAAAGGCCTGCAGCTTGACGATATGCGAATCCTCACTTTGCGGGTAGATCTGCCACAAAAAGGGTCGGCCGCAGCACATCGCCCGCACAATGCTGTCCTCCCCGCGCACTAAGTTAAAGTCAGAATTTACCAGGATCTCATCATAACGCTCCTGACTTACCATGCGGCTTACCGTAAAGCTCAGCTTGCCGTCTCTGCTTTGCCAGCGCTCTCCCGGCTGCAGCTGCAGGGACAGCAGTCTATTAAGATTATCCAAAGGCAGCCCGGTAAATACCTTGATCTGGGAGGGATAACGGGAATCTGAGAGCAGCTCCAGAATCCCCTGCAGCTCCTGATTGTGATAAGAAAACAAAGTTACCCTGCGGATGCCGTCCTGCAGATAGGGACGGCGGTGCGCGCAGAGTTCTTTGAGGCGCGGATCCAGCATCAGCCCGCCGGTATGATCCGTAAACCCAGGGTAGAAGTAATAGCCCTCAGGAAAGTCCAAAGGAGATCTCAGACCATGGAAATCCTCCACCCATTTTTCAGCGCTTAAATAATCAAGAAAAATCACCGGCACTCTGCTGTGCCTGAGATCCTGCGCGCGAGGTTCAGGCAGCCGGCATAAAAAAGCCGCGACCACCGCATCGGCACTGCCTGCCGGCACCTGCGCTTCAAAGGGCAGCAGAGTAAGGATATGTTCGTCATCCGGGGCGGCAATGGTGCGCAGTACCGTTAAATCGTCGCACAGCAGGCGCAGTTTATGGCCTAAAGCGGCCAAGCCGCGGGCCAAACGCAGACATACTCCGGCATCGCCGTAGTTATCCACTATCTTGCAGTAAATATCTATGCGCATAGCGGTCCTTTTTTAATTTTTATCTTAGAGAGCCTAGTTATCCTGACTCAGATCCGTTCCAACTTACCAGCATCGCTGAATGTATGCCACTTTTGCGCAAATATTTTTTTCCGCTTTGCCATAAAGGCGGCAGATTTGCGAAAAAGCCGGATGCAGAACCGGCATAAAGAAGGCTTTAGACCTATGATAGAGGACGGAGCAGCCGCTGTCTGCAGGTGAATGATAAAGAATTTCACCTGCAGGCAAAAGCTTAAATTTCAATAAATTAAAAGTCGGCATCAGCCGTTTTTCAGATAGACGTGCAGTTTTGACTTTTGATTTTTGCGCCGTTAAAATCAGGCGCAGGTTTTTTCAGGCAAAAAAATTTTAAGCTTCTTACTGCAGACGTACAGACAGAGGTACTGAAGTCACATTAAGCAGAAGTTTTCTTGTTGAGCGCAGAACCATGATTAGATTTATCGTCAAGAGAGACGGCCGCAAGGTATCTTTCAATCAGCAAAAAATTGCCAACGCTATTAAAAAGGCCCTGCTGTCCGTGCACCCGGACGACGATGCTGCGCCGCAGGATGAAGAGCTGGTGGTAAAGCTCACCGCTGAGGTCATCGGCATTATTGAAAGCGAAGTCAATAAGGTGCCGACGGTTGAACACACCCAGGATTTAATCGAAAAGGTACTGATTAAGCACGATCTGGCCGATGAAGCTAAAAACTTCATTCTCTATCGTCAGCAGCGCACCAATGTCCGCAGCTACAACACCGACTTAACCCGCATCTATCGCGATTTAACCTCCAAATCCACCGCGGATATGGACTTAAAGCGTGAGAACGCCAATATAGACGCCAATGCGCCTATGGGTCTGATGCTGCGCTTCGGCTCTGAGGGCTCCAAGGATTTCGTCAAGCGCTATGTATTAAAGCCCGAGCACGCTTTAGCTCACTCTAACGGCACTATTCATATCCACGATCTGGATTTCTACCTTTTAACCATCAACTGCTGCCAGATCAGCCTGAAGAATCTGTTTACCCGCGGCTTCTCCACCGGACACGGATTCCTGCGCGAGCCGCAGTCCATTCAGTCAGCCGCTGCCCTGTGCTGCATCGCTATTCAGTCCAATCAGAACGACATGCACGGCGGTCAGTCCATCCCGATGTTTGAGTACGATTTAGCCCCCTACGTGGTTATTTCCTATTTAAAGCATTTGGGCAAGGTCATTCAAATCTCCCTGCGCGATGACAGTTTTGATGTTGCCGGCTTAAAGGCCTGGGGCAGGGATTTATACGCCAGGGAAGGCACCATCTTAGGCGACAGTGCCCAAGCTGCTCTGCGTGATAAGGTACGTGAGCTGCTCAAGGATCGCGTTAAGCCGGAGGACTTGGAAAGCCTGCTGGACTACATCTTAAGTGAGGCGCACAAGCTTACTGAAAGAGAAACCTATCAGGCCATGGAGGCGGTGATCCACAATTTGAACTCCATGCAGTCGCGCGCCGGAGCGCAGGTGCCGTTCTCCTCGATTAACTACGGCACCGGCACCACCCCGGAGCAGCGCATGATCATGAAGAACGTGCTGCTCGCTACCGACGCCGGCTTAGGCGGCGGTGAAACCCCGATTTTCCCGGTGCAGATCTTCAAGGTAAAGGACGGCGTCAACACCAAGGAAGGCGATCCGAACTATGATCTGTTCCGTTTGGCCTGTCAGGTCTCGGCCAAGCGTCTGTTCCCGAACTTCTCGTTCCTGGACGCTCCTTACAATATGCAGTATTACAAGCCCGGTCACCCGGAGACCGAGGTAGCCTTGATGGGCTGCCGCACCCGCGTCTTCGGCAATGTCTACGATAAGACCAAGGAAATCATTCCCGGCCGCGGCAATCTGTCCTTTACTACCGTAAACCTTCCGCGCCTGGGCATCGAGGCTCACGGATCCATCAGCCGCTTCTACGACAGCCTGGATAAAGTGGTGTACATGATCTTCGAGCAGCTGCTCGATCGCTTTGACATCATTGCCAATAAGCATGTCTACAACTACCCGTTCCTGATGGGTCAGGGGGTATGGATCGACTCAGATCACCTTAATTGGGACGACAAGATCGGCGATGTCATTAAGAACGGCTCGCTGTCGGTAGGCTTTATCGGACTGGCTGAAACCCTCATGGCCTTAATCGGCAAACATCACGGCGAGAGCGAGGAAGCGCAGCGCTTAGGTCTTGAGATCATCTCTCATATGCGCGAGCTTACTGAAAAGAAGTCCGATGAAACGGGGCTTAACTTCTCCTTATTCTCTACCCCGGCTGAAGGCTTATCCGGGCGCTTTGTAAAGATTGACCGCCAGATCTACGGCAGCCTCAAGGGCATTACCGATCGCGAGTACTACACCAACTCCTTCCATGTGCCGGTGTACTACAATATTTCCGCGGCCGATAAGATCCGCATTGAAGGACCCTATCATGCGCTGTGCAATGCCGGCGCCATTTCCTACGTGGAGATGGACGGCGATTTAACCCGCAATGTGGATGCCTTTGAAAAGGTGATCCTCTACATGAAGGAATGCGGCATGGGCTACGGCTCCATCAATCATCCGGTGGATCGCTGCCCGGTGTGCGGCTACGTGGGCGTCATTGATGATGTCTGCCCTAAATGCGGCCGCAGAGACGGTGAAGGCGTCACTATCGAGCGCTTAAGTAAATTAGGCGTGGACTGCATCTGCCGCGGTTAAAAATAAAAATTTAGAATCAATAATACGCCGCCCCTGAAGCGGGAGGCTCCGGCAGGTGCGCAGGCATCTGCCGAAAATAAGAACTACAGCTTGTTTAACTTAAAAGGAGCATATAAATGGTAACCAGACTGCATGCCCGCAACGGAATCGTCGGTGAAGGCGTTAAATTCGAGCGCATCAGAAGAGTGACCGGCTATTTAGTAGGCACCTTAGACAGATTCAATAACGCCAAGCGCGCTGAAGTGCAGGATCGCGTCAAGCACATGCACCTCAATTAAGTTAAACTGAGCGGAAAAGCCTTAACTTAAGCATAAAACTGCAGCAGCACGCATTATGACTGACGCAATTGATTTGGGCAGGCTGGAGAACACCTATATACGCATCGCCGGTGCGGTGCCGGAGTCCATTGTCGATGGACCGGGGATCCGCTATGCCATTTTCACGCAGGGCTGCCCGTTCAGATGTCCGGGCTGCCAGAATCCGCAGGCGCAGTCATTAAACGGCGGCATGGAAGTGCCGCTGTCCGTGCTCTATAAAGAAATCAAGGCCAATCCGCTGATTAAGGGCGTCACCTATTCAGGCGGCGAGCCCTTTATTCAAACCCGTCCCTTAATTGTGCTTTCCAAGGTGCTGCGCGCAGAAGGCTACAATCTGTGGTCCTACTCGGGCTATACCTTTGACAAACTTGAAGGCGATTTCATGCGCCGCGAACTTTTAGAATACCTCGATGTGGTAGTGGACGGACCCTTCGTCCAAGCCAAGCATTCGATGGATCTGGATTTTCGAGGCTCCTCCAATCAGCGCATCATCGATGTGCAGAAATCGCTTAAATCCGGCACAGTAGTGCTGGCCGAGGGTTTTAAATAGGAGCGGTACGCATGCAGCAGGTTTTATGCCCGACATGCGATAAAGCCGTGCTGCTGCCTGAATACAGTCCCGGCGTCAAATGCGTCTGCCCGCACTGCGGCGCGCTTTTGCGCTCGGGCCATATTGTTTCCTTACAGCACAGCGCCGTGATTGCTCTTGGAGCTTTAATCCTGCTCTTTCCTGCCGTCTGCGAACCCTTTTTATCAGTACAGGCTGCAGGCATCTATCAGCAGATGTCCTTAAGCTCGATCTTTACGGTCCTCAAGGGCGACTGGTCGCTGCTGCTCTACGTATTTTTACTCTTTACCTTTCTGCTGCCGGCGGTAATGCTTCTGCAGCAGGTGATGGCAGGGATCTTAAAGCTCACACCTGAAAGGCGCTTCTGCCTGCTCTATCAGTTCTGCCATCGCTTCTGCCTCGTTGACGTGTTCCTCTTCGGCGTGCTGGTCAGCCTGATTAAGCTGACATCCCTGGCGGAAGTCGGTTTTCATGCCGGCTTTTTCCTGGGACTTGGATTTTCATTTTTATTAATGTACTGCTGGATGAAGGTGCCGCCGCAAAGGATGTGGGAAGAGGCGCAGGCGCAAACGCCTTATCATTTGGACAGTGAACGCTCAGGCGCACAGCAGGGCTGGATCCGCTGCCGACACTGCGGGCTGGTCTTTGCCGCGGCTGCAGCCGAGCATCACCGCTGTCCACGCTGCGGCCGCAGAGCGCATCTGCGCGAGGAGCACAGCCGCAGCCGTACCTGCGCTTTATTGACCGCCGCCCTGATACTCTATCTGCCGTCCAACCTCTATCCCATTATGTTTACCGATTATTTGGGCAGCTCCACCGGTTCCAACATCGTGGACGGGGTGATCTCGCTGTGGCAGATGGACTCGCAGTTTGTCGCCATGATTATTCTTTTGGCCTCAATCTTCATCCCGGTATTTAAGATTTTGATGCTATTTTGCCTAATAGTGCTGAGCTGCCGCACGAAAATCACTAAACCTGCTTTGTTAAGCCTGATTTATCGGTTAATCTGTTTTATCGGTAAATGGTCCATGATCGACGTCTTTGTGGTGATCATTATGTCCTCGGCGGTGCGCATTACAGGTCTCCTGACCATCAGCCCGGGACTGGCCATTTTAGCTTTCTGCAGCGTCGTGCTGATCACCATGGCAGCTGCCGAAATGTTTGATGTCAGACTGCTGTGGGACAGGTATAGATCAAATTATGAGCGCAAACAGCCCTGAGCCGGTACGAGCCAAGCAGCGCAAAGCCCGCCGTTTAAATTTAGTGTGGCTGGTGCCCTTTTTGGCGCTGGCGGTCACCGCTGTACTGCTGTGGAACAATACCTTAAATAAGGGACCGCAGATTGAGCTGTATATGAGCAGCGCCGAAGGCATTGAAGAAGGCAAAACCTTAGTCAAGCTGCGCTCGGTGACAGTAGGGCGCGTAACGGCGGTAAAGCTTACGGATAACTACTCCAAGGCGGCAGTCACTATTCAGATGGCAGCCGACACCGATGATCTGCTCCACTCTGACACGGTGTTCTGGCTGGTCAAGCCGCGCGTGGAAAATACCGGCATCAGCGGCTTGAATACTCTGCTCTCCGGATCCTATTTTGAAATGTCGGTGGGCAGCTCTGATGAGATGAGCCGCAGTTTTACCGCCCTGGATGAGCCGCCGGCGGTGCGCTCGGGTATGAACGGACAGGTGCTGACCTTAACCTCCGATGCGCGCAAGCGTCTGAAAAACGGCGACTACGTCAATTACCGCGGTTTTGCCGCCGGGCGCGTCATCAGCTCCAGTCTGGATTTTGAAACAAACCGCATTGTCTATCAGATCTTTATTGAAGATCCCTACACTAAGCTGATTAATGCCAACACCAAATTCTGGATCTCCTCAGGCATTGATCTCAGCATTACCGGCGAAGGCCTGCAGCTTACCACCGACAGCATCGATAATATTCTGCGCGGCGGCGTGGCCTTTGACAATTTAAATGACGATAAGACCGCCCGTCCTCTTGATTTAAAACATCCGCAGATCCTCTACCCAGATTACGCCGCGGCCAGATTGGAGGCGCTGCGCTCCGGTCTTTTATACGTCGTGATGCTGAAAAACGATCTTAAGAACATCGCCCCGGGCAGCGGCATTTATTATCACAGCGTCAAAATCGGCGAGGTGATTGCCGCACCTTATTTTGCCAGCCTCAGGGATTTGTTTCAGGACAGCAGCTATATTCCGGTCTTAGCTTCCATCAATCTGCCGCAGGGGGATGATCGGGCCTACGTGCGCGATCTCTTTGCACAGAAGCTGGCCGATCACAGCTTATGCGCGCAGGCAGCGGCGGCCAATATTCTTACCGGCGATAATCGACTGCAGCTGCAGCTGACCGGCGGCAAATGCAGCTATGACATTAAGAGCTACCGCGGGATGGCCGTAATTCCTGCTCAGGAAACGGAGTCGCTGCAGGATAAGGTGGATGCGGTAATCGCCCGCCTGGATGAAATCGATCTGCAGGGCATTTCAGATGAATTAAAGAAAGCCTTAAGCTCTACCTCAGAGGCAATGCAGAGCTTCGCACGCTCCAATGACAAGGTAGAGCAGACACAGCTTTTAGAAAAGATGGTCACAAGCTTTGAAAGCTTCACCAGGGCCACAAAGTCCTACGCGGCCGGATCCGATATTCATCAGAAGCTGTCTGAGGCTTTGAGCTTATTGACCCAGGCAATGCAGGACTTGAAGCCTGCCATGGCGCAGCTGGGGCAGGATCCGAGCTCCATGCTCTACGGCAGCAGCGCACAGGATCCGCTGCCAAAAGCTGTCCCCCAGAATAAGGCTGCCGGAGGCAATAACGATGAATAATAAACACGGCATAGTGAAAACTGCCGGCACGGGCTTTTGTGCAGGACTGCTGAGCTGCTTGTTAATGGCCGGCTGCAGCAGCGATATTAATTTAGAGCGCTACAGCTTAACTGAAGATCTCAGCGCTGAGGCCTACGTCGCCCCCAGCTGTCTGCAGCTGCGGCTTACTCCCAAGGTCAATACCGGCGGCCTGATGGTACAGACCGGCGCGCATACGGTGGTAAGCGCCGCGCAGCATCGCTGGGCCGAGCCTTTAGATCTGCAGCTGACGGCCCTTTTTACCTCGCAGCTCCAGCAGGATCCGGAACTCTTAAATTCCCTGCTTAAAGACCAGCTGCAGCTTAAAGTCTTAGTCACCTCGCTGCAGAGCAATTTAAACGGACAGGCGCAGGCGCAGCTGCTCTGCACCTTGCAGGATGCAAATGGGAAGATCTTACAGCAGCAGGCCTTTGAGGCGCGGGTTCCGCTGGCATCAGACGGCTACAGCGCCTTAAGCGCGGCGCTGCAGCAGGCCTTTATGGAAGCAAGCGCGCAGTGCGTCGCTGAGCTTAAGCGCTGTCTGGCAGCAGAATAAAGCAGGTAATTTCCGCCGGTACGCCGACGCGGCCGGAAAAGCCTGACCAGATCCCGGTACCGCTGCTTACATAAAGACGGCGATCGTCAACGTCATACCAGCCCTGCACGAAGTCGGCATTAAAGTACCCGATTAAAGGCTGCAGAAAGAACATGGTGCCGCCGTGGGTATGACCGGATAAAACCAGATCTGCCCCCTGCGCCTGCAGCGCATAAGCCGGGCGATGACTGAGCAGCACGGTATAAGCCTCATCCGGCACATTTTTCAGCGCCTGCTGCGGCTGCGCGCCTCTGTCAGGCACGCCCGCGATATACAGATCTGCGCCGTTTCTATTGAGCTTTACCGCTTCATTATGCAGAAAGCGCAGTCCCAAGGAGGCAAATACCGGCTCCCAGGCCGCAAAGCCCGAGTAATACTCATGATTGCCGGTCACCGCATAAACGCCTGAAGGGGCCTTGAGATCTTTTAGGGAAGTAAATTCCTGAGCCAGCTCACTTACAGATCCGTCCACATAATCGCCGGTTAAAAGCACGGCGTCAGGCTGCAGTGCATTGACGCGCTCCACCACCTCTGCGAGGAAATCAGCTTTCAGCAGCGGGCCGATATGCAGATCGGACAGCTGTACTAAGCGCGTGCCGGCCAAGGCTGCCGGCAGGTTTTTTACCAGGACGCGCTGCACCTTAATCTCGGGCGCTTCAAACTGCGACATTACTCCGATCCCGCCCTGCACTAAGGCCAAGGCCGCGATGGCTCCGTTGACGATGTTGGTGCGCCAGCGCCACTTATCGTGCATGGCTTTGACGGCCAGGAAGCAGCCTAAGACGCACAGATCTTTGACCAGCGCGCAGAAAACCGCAATGATGAGCGCAGCGTACAGGATCTCCAGCAGCACCATGAAATAAAAGGGCAGCTGAGGGTCAAACCAGGAGCCGCCGGCATAGGCGTAAATCCAGCGTTTGGCTCCGCAGAAGATCACGAAAAGCGCCAGCGGGATCTTATAAATAAAGCGGCACTTTAACGGCAGCACCAGTGACAGCAGGGCATAGACCGTGAGGATCAGAGATTGCAGCTGCATCATCTTGCTGAAGGTTCCTTTATATAAAAAGCTTGAGCTTGATTTAAAACAGGTTTGTGAAAAAGCGGCAGGAGCAGCACAGGCTGCGCAGTCATCCCTGCTGTTTCTGTGCAAACTTTGCTGCAAATTTTTGCACGCACTTTAATGCGGCAGTTCTAACTTTAAAGATCTTTTTATGCACAGCCGCAGCTCCTGAGGAATAATACCACCACCTTAAGTTTTAACCTATTTTTTCAGTGCACCACAGCAGAGGCTTTACATGCTCGATTTAACCGCTTTTCAAGAGCTCAATACCATCAACTGCGCCGGTTTAGGCGAAGTGCTGTTTGATGTTTACCCGGCAGGTCCTAAATTAGGCGGCGCGCCGGCCAATTTTGCCTATCACTGCCGGCAGTTAGGCCTGAACTCCTTAGTCATTTCCGCTGTGGGTCACGATGATTTAGGCGAAAGAGCGCGCCAGCTTCTAGCCTCTAAATTCCTGCCGGCCCTGCTGCCGACCGTGAACTACGTCACCGGCGCCGTCAATGTCAGCTTGAGCGCTGACGGCGTCCCGGCCTATACCTTTGTGGAAAATACCGCCTACGACCATATCCCGTATACTGAGATCATGGCATCCATGGCTCCCAGGATGCAGATCGCCTGCTTCGGCACGCTGGCCCAGCGCGGAGGTGAGACCCATCAGACCGTGCTCAAATTCTTAGATGCCATGACCCCGGGCGCGCGCCTGCGTATCTTCGACATCAATTTAAGACGCAATTACTACAGTCAGGAGATCATTGAAAACTGCCTGCAGCGCTGCGAGATCTTAAAGTGCAATGAAGACGAGCTGCCGGTACTGTGCTCCTACGCCGGACTCCCTGCCAGTGCCTCTGCGCAGGAATACTGCGCTTATCTGCAGGATCGCGGCATTTACGGACTCATCTTTACCGAAGGGGCTAAGCAGAGCACAGTCTGCCTCAATGACGATATCTCAGTGCTGCCCACCCCGAAAGTACAGGCAGTGGACACCGTAGGGGCCGGCGATTCCTTTACTGCCAGCATCGTCAGCCTGCTGGTGCAGGGCTGGCCGCTGGTAAAAGCCCATCAGACCGCAGCCGACATTGCCGCCTACGTGTGCACGCAGCGCGGCGCCATGCCGGAGCTGCCCGCCGCCTTAAAGGCCAAGCTCGAAGCCGGCGCATAGTTAAAGATCTTTACTCAACTTCACAGGCAGCCGCAGCTGCGCGGCTGCCTGCTCTTTTCCCCGATCCAGCGCAGAGCGCACTTCCCACAGCGTAAAAGACGCGATTTCGAGCACCATCCAGCTCTTTAAGGTGTGTTTTGGCTTAAATAAGCCGACAGAAAAAAGGCTTTCCCACAGTTTTTCCCCCAGAAATCCACATTTTGCCTCAGGATTTGACCCACTTTTACCCAAAAATGCCAACAATGCGGTTTTTTGCCCACCAAAAAGGAGGTTTTCCCACAGATCTGGGGAATTCTTACAGGGGCAAAATAGCAGCGGCCGCTCCTTTAAGCGCGGCAAAATCGCGTCCTGAAGGCAGCAAAAGGCGCAATTTTAAACGCTGTTTTAAATATTAGTATTTAAGATCAAACAGTTATTTTAAATAATTAGAGTGCGATCCCCCGTGTCATCAGCCTTTAGACTGCGGTAAAATATGCGCCTGCACCTGCGCGGGATCTTTGTCAGAAAAGCTCTGAAAAGATGTGGAGAAGCAGCTGATATTTTAAATATAAATTTTATGCTGTTTATTAGAGCCCTTTTATCCACATGCCAAAGTCCGGTTTCTGACGGTTTTTCAACACCAGAACACGTGCGCAACTAATTGAAAAAACCTAAAATTTTTTATTTTCCCCGGTTTTTCACAGTGTAATAACCATAATCACAAAATAAATAATAAATATATATTTAAATTAATAATAAATAGGCGGTGGAAGTGATCCAGGACCAACACGTATTTGACGTCATCGTCATCGGAGCCGGCCATGCCGGCATTGAAGCTGCCGGAGCAGCTGCCCGTATGGGGCGCCGCACCCTGCTGCTTACCCATAATTTAGAGACTATAGGCGAGATGTCCTGCAATCCCGCCTTCGGCGGCATCGGCAAAGGGCATCTGCTGCGCGAGATCGATGCCATGGGAGGCATCGCGCCTAAGGCTGTCGATGAAGCCGGCATTCAATTTCGTACTTTAAATATGTCCAAAGGGCCGGCTGTCCGCGCCACCCGCGCGCAGACCGATCGCCACCTGTATAAGCAGGTGATAAGACAGACCTTAGCGGCCTATCCCCATCTCACCGTCTTTCAGCAGCCCTGCGCTCAGCTGCTGTTTTCAGGCTCCGAGCTCAAAGGCGTACGCACGGCAGCTGACATTGAGTTCTATGCTCCGGCCGTGGTAATCGCTGCCGGCACCTTCTTAAACGGTCTGATCCATATAGGTCTGAAGCATTACAGCGGCGGACGCGCCGGCGATCCGGCTTCCATTGCACTGGCGGAGAACCTAAAGGCATTGGGACTGAAGACCGGACGCCTGAAGACCGGTACTCCGGCGCGCATTATGGCATCCTCCATTGACTTCAGCAAAATGCAGAAGCAGGAGCCGGAGGAGCCGCTGCCGGTATTCTCCTTTATGCATACGGCAGAGGTGCATCCGCAGCAGGTGTGCTGTTATATCACCCGCACTAATGAAAAGACCCATGACATCATCCGCTCCGGCCTCGATCGCTCGCCCTTATATTCAGGGGTGATCCATTCGGTGGGACCGCGCTACTGCCCCTCGATTGAAGATAAGGTAGTGCGCTACCCCGGCCGCACCTCCCATCAGATCTTTATTGAGCCTGAGGGGCTGACCTCGCCGCTGATTTACCCCAACGGCATTTCCACCTCGCTGCCATATGATATTCAGGAGCGCTTCATCCACTCTATCGAGGGCCTCGAGAACGCGGTGATTGCAAGGCCTGGATATGCCATTGAATACGACTTCTACGATCCGCGCGAGCTGACGCTGTCGATGCAGTCCAAGAAGATCCCGGGCCTGTTCCTGGCAGGTCAGGTCAACGGCACCACCGGCTATGAAGAGGCGGCCGCCCAAGGGCTCCTGGCCGGCATCAACGCCGCTCTGCATGTCAAAGGTCAAAGTCCGTGGCATCCGCAGCGCAGCGAGGCTTATATCGGCGTGATGATGGATGATCTCTGCACTCTGGGCACTAAGGAGCCCTACCGCATGTTCACCTCGCGCGCCGAATACCGACTGCTTCTGCGTGAGGATAATGCTGATCTGCGCCTGACTCCGCAGGCGGCCGACTTAGGTTTAATTGACGATGAGCGCAAGCGCCGCTTTGAGCGCAAGGTCGAGCAGATTGAAAAAGAAAAAGCCCGGCTGCGCTCATATACGGTCAAGCCCTCCTCCGAGCAGGGCCGGCGTATTTCCTCCATTCTCAAGACCCCCTTGTCCAAGGAGCAGAGCCTGGAGGACATCTTAAAGCGCCCGGACTGCAGCTTTAAGCCTTTAATGGAAGCGGCGCAGCTGCAGCCTATTGCAGTTGAGCCGCAGGCGGTTGAGCAGGTGGAGATCCAAATTCGCTATCAGGGCTATTTAGCGCACGAGGAGGAGGAGATCAAAAAGCACGCCTTAAATGAGCGTACGCTGCTGCCTTTGAACTTTGACTACCGCTCCATTGCGGCGCTGTCCAATGAAGTGGCGCAGAAGCTCAATGAGTATCAGCCGGAGACCGTGGGCATGGCCTCGCGCATTTCCGGCGTGACCCCGGCGGCAGTCTCCATCCTGCTGGTGCATTTAAAGAAATTAGGCCTTTTGGGCAGGAACTGAGGAAGCGTTATGGATAGAACTGAGCTTAGAGCTTATCTCGTTAAACTGTTCTCCCAGACCTCAATTGCATTGAGTGCCGAGAACGCCGAGCGCTTTACCCGCTTAATAGAGCTTTTAGTGCACTGGAACAAGGCGCTGAATTTAACTGCCATCAAGGATGAAAAGGAGATGGCGCTGCTGCACATCCTGGACAGTGCGGTGCTCTCGCCGCTCCTCCTGCCTGCAGAAAAACGCATTGCCGATGTCGGCACCGGGGCCGGTTTTCCGGGGCTGGTGCTTGCCGCGCTCAATCCTGACAAGGACTTTACCCTGATTGACTCGGTGGGCAAGAAGCTTTCCTTCGTACAGAGTGCGGCGCTCGAACTTAGGCTTTCTAATGTTAAAATTATCCACGGCCGCGTAGAACAGATTAAGGCCGATCCCGGTTTTGCCGTGATTGTCAGCAGAGCGTTTGCGCCGCTGGAGCGCATGGCAGGCTGGTGCCTGCCGCTGCTGGCCCCGCAAGGGCGCTTTATTGCCATGAAGGCGCATTTAAGCCCCGAGGAATTAAAAGCCGTCCCGCCGACGGTGAAGATCGACCGTATTGAGACGCTGCAGGTTCCGACCCTGGCAGCTTTGCGTCAGGCGGTGGTGCTGACGCGCGTTTAAGGATTTGTATGTTTAAGTCAAAAGCAAAGATCATGGCAATTGCCAATCAGAAGGGCGGAGTGGGCAAAACTACTACCTGCGTCAATTTAGCCGCGTCCTTGGTAAGCATGGGCGCGTCCGTGCTGGTAGTGGACTCCGATCCGCAGGGCAATGCCACCATGGCCTCGGGCATCAATAAGTTTGAAGTTAAAAAGACCATCTGTCAGGTGCTCATTGATAACGTCGATATCGAAGAGACCATTATTGAAAAGACCAACGGCGCTTATCACTTAGTGCCGGCCAATGATGAGCTTACGGCCGCTGAAGTTAAGCTGATGGATTATTTAGCCCGCGAGTACCGCTTAAAGAACGCTCTTTCCGCGCTTGCAGCGCGCTATGACTACATCATGATTGACTGCCCTCCGTCGCTCAATCTCCTGACCGTCAACGCCATGTGTGCGGCCGATTCCATCTTAGTGCCGCTGCAGTGCGAGTACTTTGCGCTGGAAGGCTTAACGCAGCTTATTGATACCATAGATCAGCTCGCGCACGCGGTAAATCCCAATCTGCGCCTCGAGGGCATTCTGCGCACCATGTACGATAACCGCAACCGCCTGTGCACCGACGTATCCTCTGAGCTTAAGAGCAGCTTCGGGTCTATCGTTTATGACACTATTATTCCGCGCAATGTGCGTTTAGCTGAAGCTCCGAGCTACGGCAAACCGGCTTTGTACTATGATAAGAACTCGGTAGGCGCAAAGGCCTACAATGCTTTGGCCGCTGAAATCTTAAGCAAAGATCCGGAAAGCGCCAATTTACCGCGTCAGCAATAAGGGGGTTAATATGCCAGGTTTGGGCCGCGGCTTAGGTTCATTGCTGTCAGAGAGCAGGGCTTCCCGCGAAAACAGCAGCGTCAGAAAAGATCAGGCTACAGATGAGGCTGTGCCGCAGGTTATTTCGCCGATGCCTTTAGAAGGGCTGAACGCGCCTGCCAGACTTAAAGACAACAGTCTGCTGAAAATCAAGCTGGAGCTGCTGCGCCCCTCGCCCTATCAGCCCCGCGACAGTTTCGATAACGACAGCCTCGCTGAGCTTGCCGCCTCTATAGTTGAGCACGGCCTGCTTGAGCCCTTATTAGTGCGCCGCACTGATGACGGCTTTTACCAAATCATCTGCGGTGAGCGCCGCTATCGCGCCTGCCGCATCGCCAATATTGCAGAAGTGCCCTGCCTGGTGCGCGACGTCATGGACGCGCAGGCCTACGCCCTGGCCTTAATTGAAAATATTCAGCGCGAGGATTTAAATCCTCTGGAGCAGGCTGAGGCCATGCAGCGCATGCTCGATGAGTGCAGCCTGACGCAGGAGTCTTTGGCTCAGACCTTAGGCAAATCGCGCTCGGCGGTAGCTAACTATTTAAGACTTAATAATTTAGCCCCTGAGGTCAAAATCTTAGTGAGCCAGAATCAGCTCTCCATGGGGCACGCTAAGGTACTCCTGTCTTTAGAGGGGGAGGTACAGATCAAAGCTGCCCAAACCGCAGTCAAGCGCGGCATGAGCGTCAGACAGCTGGAGGACTTCGTCAAGCAGTTAAAGGAGCCGGAGCAGGATCCGGAGGATAAGCCGGCCCCGCAGCCGCTCTTTACCGCCGGCATGCTGCAGGACTTCTCCTTAAAGCTGCACGGTGCGAAGGTAGTCTGTCGGGCTGACAGCGAGCATAAAGGCAGAGTTACCTTAAGCTGGGATAACGCTGAACAGCAGGCCTCAATTAAGGCCCTGCTCGAGGCTTTAAACGGCGCTGAAAAGGCGCCGGAGGTTTAAAGTCATCTGATCTCTTCGAGATGAATCCGGATCTTAAAAGCGCGCTGCGGCGCGCTTTCTACGCCTCACTTTTCACGGCCCTTGCGGCTGTGCCGCTGGTTTATGGGTTGACCAGCACCTTTTTAGTGCACTATATCTCAGCTTTCGGCGGGGCTGCGGCCTATTTTGCAGTGCAGGCGGTTTTCCTTGCAGCCGCCTACGGTTTTTCAGGTTCCCGCTTTCTGTCTGCAGGTGTGGTGATTTACCGTGCGCTTTACGCATATGTGCTTAAATATGCGGTTTTAGCGCTTATTTTTGTGAGCTTTTTCAAATTTTCCGCTCTTCCTCCTCTGCCGTTTCTGACCTCCTTTATCGCCGCACTTTTACTGCAGATCTTTCTATCTCTCGGACAAGGTCACAAAACTTAAGCAGTCAGATCTGTTTGTTTTGACTTCATAAGGTCAGCGCTCTATATTAAGCTTTGATAATGAGGTCTCCTGCGGAGGCCTGGTTTGATTGATGTTTAATAAGGGTGCTTATCCTATGTCTGAGCACAATTCACAGGAGTACATCGGGCACCATCTGCATTTTCTGCAGGTGGATCTGCGCGACGGCTCTATTGTGGCTTCAGTGAAGCCTAATGACGCTGGGGCTTACGAGGCCTGCCTTGAAAACGGCGCCTCGCAGCAGCAGTGCCTGCTGCAGGTTGGATCTGAGCCGTGCCATTTCAGCGATTTAGGCAGCGGAAAATGCGTTGCCGTGCTCTCTGAGAGCAGGGAAGGCTCTTCTCTGATCAATCCCTATACTCTGAACTTAGATTCGCTGGGACTGACGGTGCTTTTGGGCATCGTCTTTTTACTGCTGTTCCGCTATGCGGCCAGGCAGACCACTTCCGGCGTTCCGTCCAAGCTGCAGTGCTTTATAGAGATGATCTTTGAGTTTGTGCAGAGTACGGTAAACTCCATTTTTAAGCGCAAAAGCGCTTTGATTGCCCCGCTGTCCCTGACCGTGTTTATGTGGGTCTTTTTGATGAATTTGATGGATCTGCTGCCGATTGATCTGCTGCCGTCCATCGCCACCGCCATAGGCGTCCCGTATTTTCGCGTGGTGCCGTCGGCGGACGTCAATATTACCCTCTCCATGGCCACCGGCGTGTTCCTGCTCATTTTCGCTTTTTCCTTCAAGAATATCGGCGTGATGGGCTTCATTAAGAGTCTGACGCTGCATCCATTCCATCACTGGGTGTTCATCCCGGTAAACCTCATTCTGGAAGGCGTATCGCTGCTGTCCAAGCCGGTTTCCTTAGGCCTGCGACTTTTCGGCAATATGTATGCCGGCGAGATGATCTTTATCCTGATCGCACTGCTGCCTTTGTGGTGGATTCAGTGGGTGCTGAACGTCCCGTGGGCTTTGTTCCACATCTTAATTGTGACGCTGCAGGCTTTCATTTTCATGGTTTTAACTATCGTTTACTTGTCCATGGCAAGTGAAGAAGATTAATAAGCTTATTTTGACTTTAATTAAACAGGAGATTTAATAATGGAACTTTTATTCATCGCCGCAGGCCTCATGATGGGTTTAGCTGCTATCGGCGCCGCTGTCGGCATCGGTATCTTAGGCGGTAAATTCTTAGAGGGCGCTGCCCGTCAGCCGGATCTGCTCCCGCTGCTGCGTACTCAGTTCTTCATCGTGATGGGCCTGGTGGACGCTATCCCGATGATTGCTGTGGGTCTTGGCATGTACGTTATGTTTGCGGTGGCTGCCTAAGGCATAAAAGGTTCTACGCTTAAAAAGGAGCGTTGCTTTGGAAATCAATGCTACATTTTTAGGACAGGCCGTTGCATTTGTCATCTTCGTGGTGCTGTGCATGAAGTGGGTATGGCCCCCGCTGATGCGTGCCCTGGAGAAAAGACAGAAAGAAATTGCAGACGGCTTGGCCTCTGCTGAAAAAGCAAAGAAAAATTTAGAGCTGGCCAAAACCGGCTCGGCGGAAGCGCTGCGTCAGGCCAAGGCGGAAGCGCAGAAGATTATTGACGCTGCCAATAAGCAGAGAAGTCAGATCCTGGATAAGGCTGCTGAAGAAGCCACGGCGGAGAAAAACCGTATTTTAGAGGCTGCCCGCGCTGAGATTGAGGCCGAAAAGAACAAAGCCCGCGAAGAGCTGCGCGCTGAGGTCATCAATTTGGCCTTGGCCGGAGCGGAAAAGATCTTAAATAAAAAGGTTGATTCCAAGTCTGATCAGGACATGGTCAGAAAGATCGTGGAAACTTTGTAAGAGTGAGGTTTAAAGGTGGCTGAAAACCTAACTATTGCAAGACCTTATGCTCAGGCGGCCTATGAGTGCGCCAAGGAAAACAACTGCGTGTCCTCCTGGCAGACTATGCTGGAGGCCATGGCTGATGCCTGCAGAGATGAGACTTTCTTATCTTTCCTAAAGAACGCGGCATCTCCTGAAAGCGCGGCTGAGACCTTCTGCTCCCTGCTCTCGCAGGGACAGGATAATCTCTTAAACGAATACGGCGAAAACTTCATCTCTATTTTGAGCGAGAACGGGCGCTTTGAAGCGGTGCCTGAAATCTATGCCGAGTTCATCCGCTTAAAGGAAGCTGATGAAAAGGTGGTAGAAGCGACCGTGACCTCTGCCCGCGCCTTAAGCGCGGCCGATCTGGATGCGATAAAAGGCCGGATCGAACAGAAGTACGGCTGCACCGCCAAAATCAGGACGGTGATCGATCCGAGTCTGATAGGCGGCGCTGTGCTGAAGATCGGCGATGAAGTTATCGACGCCAGTGTTAAGACAAGCCTTGAGAACTTGTCTTTAACCCTAAAATAACAAGGGGTAAATGATGCAGTTAAATTCAACTGAAATTGCTGAGCTGATTCGTCAGCGCATCGAGCAGTTCAAGGTTGTGACGCAGGCCCGCGACGAAGGCACTATCGTCTCCGTTAACGACGGCATTGTGCGTATTCACGGCCTGGCGAACGTGATGCAGGGCGAAATGATTGATTTCGGCGGCAGCCTCTACGGTTTGGCGCTGAACCTGGAGCGCGACTCGGTCGGCGCTATTGTGCTCGGTCCTTACGAGCACTTATCTGAGGGCATGAAGGTAAAGAGCACCGGCCGTATTCTGGAAGTGCCGGTCGGCAATGCCCTGTTAGGCCGCGTGGTGAATACCTTAGGCGAGCCGATTGACGGCAAGGGCCCGATTGCCCATGATGCTTTCTACCCGGTAGAAAAGATTGCCCCGGGCGTAATTGCCCGTCAGTCCGTGTCTCAGCCGATTCAGACCGGCTATAAGGCTGTGGACTCGATGATCCCGATTGGCCGCGGTCAGCGCGAGCTCATCATCGGCGACCGTCAGACCGGTAAGACCGCTCTGGCCATCGACACCATCATCAATCAGAAGAACTACGGGGTGCGCTGCATCTACGTAGCCATCGGCCAGAAGGCCTCCACCATCGCCTCAGTGGTGCGCAAGCTCGAAGAAGAGGGCGCATTGGACAATACTGTGGTGGTGGCTGCCTCCGCCTCCGATACCGCTGCTCTGCAGTACCTGGCTCCGTACGCCGGCTGCGCCATGGGCGAGTACTTTATGGATCAGGGCGAGGATGCTTTAATCATCTACGATGATCTGTCCAAGCACGCGGTGGCTTACCGCCAGATCTCCCTGCTGCTCCGTCGTCCGCCTGGGCGTGAAGCTTACCCCGGCGACGTGTTCTATCTGCACTCCCGTCTGCTGGAGCGCGCAGCGCGCGTCAATGCCGAGTACCTGGAGGAAAAGACCGGCGGCAGGGTAAAGGGCAGAACCGGTTCCTTAACCGCTCTGCCTATCATTGAGACGCAGGCAGGCGACGTGTCGGCCTTCATTCCGACCAACGTGATTTCCATTACCGACGGCCAGATCTTCCTGACCTCGAGCTTATTCAACTCCGGCGTACGTCCGGCCGTGGATCCCGGTATCTCCGTATCCCGTGTCGGCGGCGCGGCGCAGACTAAGATCATGAAGAAGCTCTCCGGCGGTATTAGAACAGCCTTGGCGCAGTATCGTGAATTAGCGGCTTTCGCGCAGTTCTCCTCGGATCTCGATGAGACTACCCGCAAACAGTTGGATCACGGTCAGAAGGTAACCGAGCTGATGAAGCAGGCGCAGTACCGTCCGATGAACGTGGCGGAACAGGCGCTGGTGATTTTTGCGGCCGAAAAGGGCTATCTGGAAGATGTTGAAATCTCCAAGGTGCAGGCCTTTGAGCAGGCGCTTTTAAGCTACGCTCATCAGAATGCCCGGCAGCTTCTTGACAGCATCAACGCCAAGCCCGATTACTCGGATGAAAACGTGGCAGCCCTAGCCGACTTAATTACTAAGTTCAAGGCGGAAGCTGCATACTAGGAGCGGTAAATGGCTGGAGCAAAGGAAATACGCACGAAGATCGCCTCTGTGCAGAATACGCAGAAGATCACCAGTGCCATGCAGATGGTTGCGGCCTCGAAGATGCGCCGAGCTCAGGACAAAATGAGCTCAAGCCGTCCTTATTCGGCCGGCCTGCACCGCATTATTGAACATATTGCTTCAGGACATACTGAGTACAAACATCCCTATATGGTCGATCGTCCGATTAAAAACGTCGGCTATATTGTGATCTCCACTGACAGAGGCCTGTGCGGCGGCTTGAATATCAATCTGTTCCGCAAGGTGCTCTTAGATATCAAGAACCAGGAAGAGCAGGGCCGCGGCGTCAAAACGGTGCTGCTGGGGTCCAAGGCCGGTGCGTTTTTCCATCGCGCCGGGGTGGAGGTGATTGCTCAGCATGCCGGCTTCGGGGATAACCCCGATCCGGACAGTCTCGTAGGTGCGATTAAAGTCATTACCCAGGCTTTCCTTAACGGAGAGATAGATGTTATCTATCTTGCTTTCAACGGCTTTAAGAACACCATGGTGCAGATCCCTATGGTCAATCAGCTGCTGCCGCTCCCTAAGAGCGACGACGAGAAGCTGACCCGCCATCATTGGGACTACATTTACGAGCCTGATCCGGCGGTAATCCTGAATGCAGTGCTGGATCGTTATGTCTCGCAGATGGTGTATCAGGGCGTGCTGGAGAATTTAGCCTCCGAGCAGTCGGCCCGCATGGTGGCCATGAAGGCCGCTACGGATAATGCCAAGTCTTTGGTCAGCGATCTGCAGCTTGAATACAATAAGGCGCGTCAAGCCGGCATCACGATGGAGCTTAACGACATCGTGGCCGGTGCGTCGGCGGTCTAATAGCGAGGAATTTAGTAAATGGCAGAAACTTCAAATCGTGCCGGTGAGAAAGGCACCATCGTGCAGATCATCGGCGCAGTGGTTGACGTCGAATTTCAGGAAGGTCATATTCCTGAGCTGTATGACGCACTTACCGTCAAGGGCGATGCCGCGGTCGGCCGTCCGGACTTAGTGCTCGAAGTACAGCAGCAGATAGGCGGCGGCGTGGTGCGCTGCATCGCCATGGGCTCTTCTGACGGTCTGTCCCGCGGCCTTGAGGCCGTGAATACCGGCGACGGCATTAAGGTGCCGGTAGGGCATGAGACTTTAGGACGCATTATGAACGTGCTGGGTCAGCCGGTGGATGAGCGCGGACCTATCGGCGAGAAGGAGCAGTGGGTGATTCACCGCGCTGCCCCGACTTACGCTGAGCAGTCCTCTACCACCGAAGTGCTCGAAACCGGCATTAAGGTGATCGATCTGATCTGCCCGTTTGCCAAGGGCGGCAAGGTCGGCCTGTTCGGCGGCGCCGGCGTGGGCAAGACCGTGAATATGATGGAGCTCATTAACAACATCGCCAAGGCTCACTCCGGTCTGTCGGTATTTACCGGCGTCGGCGAGCGTACCCGTGAAGGTAATGACTTCTATCACGAAATGCAGGAATCCAAGGTTATCGACAAGGTGTCGATGATTTACGGTCAGATGAATGAGCCGCCGGGGAACCGTCTGCGCGTGGCTTTAACCGGCCTGACCGTAGCCGAGAAGTTCCGTGATGAAGGCCTTGACGTGCTGCTCTTCATCGACAACATCTACCGTTATACCCTGGCTGGTACTGAGGTGTCCGCACTGCTCGGGCGCATGCCGTCAGCCGTGGGCTATCAGCCGACCTTAGCTGAGGAAATGGGCGTGCTGCAGGAGCGCATTGCTTCTACCAAGAAGGGCTCCATTACCTCCGTGCAGGCTGTGTACGTGCCCGCTGACGATATTACCGATCCGTCTCCGGCCACTACCTTCGCGCACCTGGATGCCACCATTGTGCTGTCCCGTCAGATTGCCTCCTTAGGTATTTATCCGGCCGTGGATCCGCTGGCCTCCACCTCGCGTCAGTTAGACCCGTATGTGGTAGGTAAAGAGCACTATGAAGTGGCCCGCAGCGTGCAGACCGTGCTGCAGCGTTATCAGGAACTCAAGGACATTATCGCCATCTTAGGTATGGACGAACTGTCCGAGGACGATAAGCTGACCGTGGCGCGCGCCCGCAAGATTGAGCGCTTCTTATCGCAGCCGTTCTCGGTGGCCGAAGTGTTCACCGGCTCTCCGGGCAAGTATGTGCCGCTCAAAGAGACCATCCGCGGTTTCAAGGCTATTATCGCCGGCGAGTACGACAATCTGCCGGAGCAGGCTTTCTACATGGTAGGCTCTATTGATGAGGCGGTAGAGAAAGCTAAGAGCTTATAACGGAGGCAGCCGTCATGGAAGAAATTACTTTCCACCTTGATGTGGTCAGCGGCATGGGCAGTCTGTATTCCGGACGCGTCAAATCGATGCGCATAACCGGCTCTGAAGGCGAGCTCGGCATCCGGCACGGACATGCGCCGCTGCTTACTACGATTAAGGCCGGCTTAGTCTCTATGGTCACCGCTGAGGATAAGGAAGATCAGATCTACTTAGCCGGCGGAGTCCTCGAGGTGCAGCCTGATCAAGTGATGGTGCTGGCTGATACTGCCATGCGCGCTGACGATATCGATGAGGCCAAAGCGCAGGAGGCCATGCAGGCCGCCCGCAATGCGCTGGCGCATTACAGCACGGGCGATAAGGATTACGCCCAGGCCTTTGCTCGTCTAGCCGAAGCTATGGCGCAGCTCAAAGTGGTGGAGCTGGCGCGCAGCCGCCGCAAATAAGCAGGACTGCAGGTGCAGATCTGCGTTCTGCAGAGTTAAAAATAAGGCCGCCGCAAAGCGGCTTTATTTTTAGGAGAGAGACAAGAGATGATGGACACGATTTTCGCTGAACACCTTCAGCAGACCTTTAAGGCCATGGTGCGCTATTATGCCGGGGATCCGGCGCGCATTCAGCACTTCACCAAGGTCCACGCCTACGCCCGTTTTATCGGCCTTGAAGAAGGACTGAGCGAACGCGAGCAGTATATTTTAGAGCTTACTGCCTTAGTGCATGACATCGGCATTAAGCCTGCCGAGGCAAAATACGGCTCCTGCATGGGCAAATATCAGGAACAGGAAGGACCCGAGCAGGTACGCAGGCTGTTTGCCGGTACTGACGTCGATGAAAAAGCCGTGGAGCGCATCTGCTTCCTGGTAGGCCATCATCATACCTACAGTCAGATTGACGGCCTTGATTATCAGATCCTGGTGGAGGCGGATTTTCTGGTCAATATCTTTGAGGACGGCCTGCCGGAGAAATCAGCTTTGAGCGTACGCGACAAGATCTTTAAGACCAGGGCGGGCATTGAGCTTTTAAATCAGATGT